>CAYRVZ010000216.1:0-5456 GCA_964427815.1 uncultured Saprospiraceae bacterium
CTAGATTGAAAAAAACAAAAGGGCTATTTCTTACGAAATAGCCCTTTTTATTCGTCTAATAAAAGATTACTCTTCTACTACTTCAAAAGCAACTTTAGTGACCACATCTTTGTGTAAAGTTACATTTGCGTGATACACACCGATTGTTTTTACTTCGTCTTCCAACACGATGTACTTTCGGTCGATGTTCTCATCATGAGCAACGGCAATAGCATTAGCAATTTGTATGTTTGTGACACTACCGAAGATTTTGCCAGTCTCACCGACTTTAGCACCAATTTTCAATGTTGTACCTGACAACTTAGTCGCAATAGCTTCTGCTTTTACTCTAGATTCTGCTTCTACAGCATCTTCTTTTTCGCGTAGCAGGTCAAGTTGCTTCATGTTAGATTTATTGGCAATTACGGCCATTCCTTGTGGGATAAGGAAATTACGCGCGAACCCGTTTTTGACGGTCACAACTGCGTGCTTCGCTCCCACCTTGTCGATATTTTTTAGTAAAATGATTTCCATTTCAAAAAGATTTTAGTGTGAGAAAAGTTATTTCAATTGGTCAGCTACATACGGCAAAATAGCTAGGTGTCTAGCTCTTTTTACTGCTGTAGAAACTTTACGTTGGTACTTCAAAGAGGTTCCTGTAATTCTACGAGGTAATAATTTACCTTGTGGGTTGATAAACTGTAGTAGGAAGTCTGGATCTTTGTAGTCAATGTATTTGATGCCATATTTCTTGAATCGGCAATATTTTTTTCTTGATTCTCCCAAATTAGGGTTATTCAAAAACTTTATATCATCTCTTGATGCCATTTTTTCTTTTTTTTAGGTTTAACGATTACTTTTTTGCGTCAGCTTTAGCTTTTTGCTTTTCTTTCATGTTGCCGATTTTGCCGTCTCTTTTATCTTGGTTGTATTTAATACCAAATTTGTCAAGACGCACGGTTAGAAAGCGTAAAATACGTTCATCACGTTTTAGAGCTAATTCAAACTTGCCCATGAATTCACCATTAGGAGATTCAAACTCAATACAATAGTACACACCTGAGGTGCATTTCTTGATTGGGTACGCTAAGGCTTGTAATCCGATTTCGTTAAAATGGATAATATTGCAGCCCTGATCCTTTAGGAGATCTTGGTAAGTAACCGCCGTCGATTTCATTTCATCGCCCGACAGCACTGGGTTTACGATGAAAGTAACTTCATAATTCTTCATTTATGGTAGAAGTTTAGGTTAAAAAATTGGCTGCAAAGGTATGGGTTTAATTGGTATCTTGTTTGTTTTAAGCCGAAATATTCTGAACTTTGGTTGTTTTGTTGGATTTTGATGTTCTTTTAGCTTCAAAGTCCCAAAACTCGGCACGATAAAGACAATACCGATGGGCTTTTGAGGTCTAAAACAAATGCTACAAAAAAAAGAAGCCCAATCATAAGATTGAGCCTCCTGTGCCGATGGGGGGAATCGAACCCCCACTCCCTTGCGAGAACTGGATTTTGAATCCAGCGCGTCTACCAATTCCGCCACATCGGCATGGTTGTTAAGCGGGTGCAAATATATGCATTGTTTTTTAAAAGTACACGTTTTTGAGGCACTAGTTGCCAAAAAAACTAAGAGACTTACCAGCGTCGAGCCATATAAGGGTATTGTATGACGTACTGTTTTTTGACCATTATCGTTAGTTTTTCTCGCAGCTTGCCGATGTTTTCACTTTCTTTGGCAGAGATGAACAAGACTTCTGCATCCGGGTGATTATTTTTCATATTTTCCAAAAGACCTGCTTCCAATTCTTTTTTAGTGACTTTGTCTAGAAGATCATCAAAATTTCGTTTCCGATACAAGTCCATTTTATTGAAGAGTAAAAGCGTCGGTTTTTCGGCTACCCCTAGGCTATTCAATGTTTCTTGAACCGTTTTTAGCTGGTCTTCATACTGTGGATGAGCGATATCTACCACGTGAATTAAGATATCACTTTCTCTTACTTCATCTAGTGTTGAATTAAAACTTTCAATCAAATGGTGAGGTAGTTTTCTGATAAATCCGACTGTATCAGCCAATAAAAACGGCACCCCTTCGTAGGCAATTTTTCTGACGGTTGTGTCCAAAGTCGCAAAAAGCTTATTTTCTGCAAGGATCTTTGACTTGGATAATAAATTCAAGATGGTCGATTTTCCAACGTTTGTGTATCCCACTAATGAGATCCTGATGAGCTGCCCTCTATTTTTACGACGAGTTCGACTTTGTTTATCTATTTTGAGTAACTCCTTCTTTAATAGGTCGATTCGATATCGCACAATCCGTCTATCGGTCTCAATTTCTTTCTCCCCAGGCCCTCTCATTCCAATGCCCCCTTTTTGCCTTTTCAGGTGAGACCACATACCCCGAAGTCTTGGCAATAAATACTGCATTTGCGCAAGCTCCACCTGAGTCTTAGCTTGAGCAGTTTGGGCACGCTCTGCAAAAATATCCAAAATCAAAGTACTTCTGTCTAAGATTTTCACTTCCAGTACTTCTTCAATATTTCTATGCTGCTTACCTGAAAGGTCATCATCAAAAATGACTAAAGTAATTTCTTCGTGCGCTTCCACATACTCTGCTATTTCTTGCAATTTTCCCTTACGGATAAAAGTTCTTGTATCTGGATGCTCGAGCCTTTGGGTAAAACGTTTTAGGACTTTTGCGCCAGCGGTAAAGGCTAAGAATTCGGCTTCATCCAGATATTCTTGTACTTGCTCTTCAGTCTGATTTTGCAAAATAACCCCGACTAATACGGCATATTCAGTTTCTTTGACCAACTGTACGTCCTTTTGGTCCAAATTCCAATCCTCGGTTTTTTTTCCTTTTCTATTTCTTTTCATACAAGCTGTTTATACCCAATGGTATTATTTTTTTGGTTTTTTCTTCTGCCTATCCAAATTTCTTACAAATTGAACGGAAAAGAAAATCACATGGACTTAGTGCGAAGTTACGCTTTTTCCGCAAAGGAAAGTAAATTGTCATTATCTTGTGCCAAATTCTCAACATGAAAAGACGAAAATTCGGACAATTACTACTCGGCTCACCTTTGCTGCTGACTAAACCAATGAAAAGCCTTAATAGTTCCCAACAAAAGAAGACCCGCAAACCTGCTCGTTTAAAAAAAGGGGATGTCGTTGGGCTAATAGCACCTGCAAGTGCCGCTTCCGCTGAAAAGTTTGAGAAAGCTATCGCCAACATAAAGGCACTAGGATTACAGATAAAAGTAGGGCAATATGCTCGACTTAAGACTGGTTTTTTAGCGGGTACCGATGACCAACGTCTAAGTGATCTACACGGGATGTATATGGACAAAAATGTACAGGCAATTTGGGCCGTTAGAGGTGGATATGGCACGACCCGTATTTTATCAAAAATCAATTATTCCCTCATCCAACGAAATCCAAAAATACTAATTGGTTATAGTGATATTACTGGGCTCACCAATGCCATTTATGCAAAGACTGGCGTGGTTGGGTTTCATGGTCCTGTGGGATCGTCGGGGTTTACAGATTACAACTTGACTTATCTCCGAAAGGTACTTTTTGAAGGGCCCGACAAAATGGAATTAAAAATAGGAGATGCCAACAACCATGAAAAAGATCCCGCCTTTCGATCTAGGGTGATTACCTCAGGAATAATGACGGGTAAACTAATTGGAGGCAATTTAACTTTATTAAGTGCGATGGCTGGCACTTGCCAATTGCCTGATTTTAAAAATAAAATAGTGTTTATCGAAGACATTGGAGAAAAACCCTATCGAATCGATCGGATGCTGACTCAATTATTAAATGCGACTAATTTGGCGAAAGCCTCAGGTATTCTATTGGGTGTATTTTATGATTGCGAAACTAAAAACACAGATTCTTCTTTTACTTTAGAGGCCGTATTGAATGAACGATTGGGTGGCTTAGGCGTTCCCGTTTTTTATGGTTTTCCAATTGGTCACATTGATGACATGGTGACAATTCCAGTGGGAATTCGTGCACAATTCAATACGGGCACTCAAGTTTTAACTTATTTAGAATCTCCCTTTACATCATGAATTTAATTGTTCATCGCTACGACTTACTACTCCGTCATACTTTTACGATTTCCAAAGGATCTAGGGATTCGCAACCCTCTTTGATTATTGAATTACAGCAGGATGGTTTTTCTGGTTTTGGAGAAGCGGCAGCTATTTTTTATTATGGTATTACATTAGATAGTTTGACGGAGGAGGCGATGCGGATACGTGATTTCCTTTCGGAAAAAATAATGGAAACGCCTGAATTGCTTTGGGAAGAACTAAACAACCAAAACCTGCATCCATTTTTATTGAGCGCTATCGACCAAGCGGCTTATGATCTCCATGGAAAAATTAATAATATGCCCACTTGGCAATACATTGGAGGTGAAAATAAAAATCTTCCTATTACTAATTACACCATCGGCTTATCGTCCCCTGAAGAACTCCTTGAAAAAATAAAAGCCGCACCTTGGCCTGCCTACAAGATAAAACTAGCTGCCGATAATGCGCTAAAAACCATTCAATTGGTTCGAAGACATACAGATGCCGATATACGTGTAGATGCCAATGCAGCTTGGACTGTTGAGCAGACTTTGGAGCTTGCGCCAAAAATGAAAGCGCTTGGGGTGAGTATTATTGAACAACCTTTGGCCGTGGGCGACAACCTCGGAATGAAACAATTATTTATGTCCTCTCCCCTTCCGATCATTGCCGACGAAAGTTGCCAAACACCTCCAGACATAAAAAAAGCCGCTGGCTTCTTTCATGGTGTAAATATTAAACTACCCAAAGCAGGCGGTATTACACCCGCTCGCAAGATGATAGCGGAAGCCCGAAAACTGGGACTTCAAGTCATGGTCGGCTGCATGGTGGAATCCTCCATCGGAATCAGTGCCATCGCTCAATTGCTTCCTTTTTTGGATATAGCGGATCTAGATGGGGCTTTATTATTAAAAAATGATCCGGGACGTGGGGTTCTGATTCAAGATGGTGTAGTGGCGCTTTCTGAGCTTGGAGGAAATGGGTGTTTTCTAGCGATTAATTGACCCATTTATCTCTATCTTTTGGGAGCACATTAACCTAGAATGACTAAAACTCACAATCCTGTTTACATAGATTCTAGGACATTGTCAAGAATATAATATTTTTGAAGAAACTAGTTTCTATGACGTAAAATTTTTTTAAATTTTTTCCTTATCCAAGCCGCCCAATATCCTTAAAAAGGTGTGACTAACTTTACACCCATTCTTTTTAAAAACGCATCGCTGGGTTTATTTTAGAATTTTAGAAAACTTATAATATTAATTTGGTCCCGGCTACTTGTTTCAAAAAACTGATTCATATAACCCAATTCAAAACGCAAATTTTTATTCACGATAAAACCTATTCCCCAAGTTACTTTCCTGGGCTTTGACACTAGTAGGTAGTATTAACCCAAAG
>CAYRVZ010000217.1:0-5377 GCA_964427815.1 uncultured Saprospiraceae bacterium
TTAAAAAGAGGGCATAGGTATTCGTGATGTCCGTATTTTCTTTGGGTAATTCTTGTTTGAAGTGATAAGCACTCTTGGGAACTGAAATTGCCATTCCCAACATGGCACCATCTTCAGCTTGCTTATCATGGGTGGCGATAATAAAAGTACCTTCTTCTGTATTTTCAAGTAGATGCAGCTCCGTGCTATGCAAATTAACAATCCCAGTAACTAATTTTTCTTTTCCTTTTAATCCACTGATGGTAACTTCACTTTCGTAAAAATTTGTGCCTGCTAGAATGGTTATTTTGTGTTTAATCTGATAGAGGTTGCCTCCAGCCGAAAAGTCCTTATGGTTTAAAATAAAACTAGCTCTTAAGGGGCCATTTTCTAATAATTGAAAATGGCTAGAGGCGGGATTGCTAATTCTATAAATCGAGTCTTTAACCTGAAGCGCAATTCCTCCGGCGCCTAAAGAAGTTCCAACCTTCAAGATATCCATTCCCCAATTATCCAATTCATGATAATTTTGCCCATCAATGCCCGCTTTTGCCAATACCATATCTGAAACTTGCTTTCCAAAGATGTCAATAGTATTTCTTTGATCGTAATAATTACGGAAGCCTACTAGGTCATTTTCCCAAGCGGGTCCTTCCATCTGAAATAGGTCTGAGGCCTTATTGGAATCTGTAGGTTTTATGCGTAAAGCATCATAGCAGTTCTGATGAGGAGGCTTTTTTTCTGCAAAGGTAATGGCGACCCGATTTTGATAAGAAGGCTTCTTCTCGACAAATTCCTGAGTAAAATTTACTTTTTCACCCGTCTTAAAAGAGGTCAAAAGGAGTACTTCTTTCCCAAAACCAGCATCTATAAGTTGGTAAGGTACTTCTTTTCCATTAGCCTTGATAATGAAGGGTTTATCAGTATCTTTTAGGTCTTTATTGTGTATGTTGACAACCTTACTGTCAATGTCATTTGAGAAAATTAATGTCTTAACGATTTGGGATGAGTCTGATTGGCATCCGATAAAAGTTAAGACAGATATTAAAAATAAAAAGCTGTTTTTCATGGCATTCAAATTTTATCCAACAAAAAAATCAATTAGTCTTCTCCAGCATGACTACCCAATGTCGCCAGAATTCCCCCATCAACATAAAGGATATGTCCATTGACAAAATTGGAAGCATTTGACGCAAGGAAAATAGCTGCCCCTTGCAATTCATCTGGATGCCCCCATCTGCGCGCTGGGGTTCGTTTGATAATGAAATCATTGAAAGGATGCCCATCTACTCGGATAGGAGCCGTCTGGTCAGTAGCAAAATATCCTGGGCCCAACGCATTGGTCTGGATACCTAGTTTCGCCCATTCGTCAGCCATTTCTTTGGTTAACATTTTTAAACCTCCTTTTGCTGCTGCGTATGCACTGACCGTATTTCTGGATACTTCACTCATCATCGAACACATGTTGATGACCTTTCCATTTGCTTTTCGCGCAAGCATCCGTTTAACCACATTTTTGGCCATTATAAATGGGCCTACTAAGTCAATGTCAATGACTTGCCTAAAGTCCTCTGCTTTCATTTCCAAAATCGGTACACGTTTAATGATAGCCGCATTATTGACTAAAATGTCAATTGGAGCAACCTCCTTTTCCATTGCATCTAAAGCCGTAATAACTTGCTCTTCTTGGGTGACATCAAAAACGTATGCAGAGACGTTGACGCCTTTTTTGGCATATTCAATCTTTGCAGCGTCTAGTCTTTCTTGCGAGCGACCATTAATAATAATAGTTGCCCCAGCTTTCGCCAATCCAATAGCTATCGCCATTCCTAAGCCATGAGAGGCACCTGTTATTAATGCCGTTTTTCCTGTAAGGTCAAATAGTTGTAAACTCATTATTTATTTTTAATATTAAAGTGTCACAAATTTCTACCTAGCCACTCGACCAGAAGCATCTCCACTCATTAATTTTTCTACTTCTTCAACCGTAACCATGTTGAAGTCACCAAAAATAGTATGTTTCAAACACGAAGCAGCAACGGCAAAGTTTAGCGCATCCTGATTATTATCATAGGTCATTAACCCATAAATTAAACCGCCCATGAACGAATCTCCACCGCCTACACGATCCACTATGTGTGTAATTTGGTAAGTGGGCGCTTGATACAATTTTTTCCCATCCCAAAGCACACCCGACCAAGTATTGTGGTTGGCACTCTTAGATCCTCTCAACGTTATGATGATTTTTTTAGCTCTCGGAAACTTAGCCATCAATTGTTGTCCTACGGATTGATAGGCATCTCCACTGACATGTCCTTGTGTGACATCTACGCCTTCAGGGTGTATGCCAAAGACCTTTTCCGCATCTTCTTCGTTGCCTAAAATTACATCACAACCAGCCACTAATTCAGGCATTATTTCTTCGGGTGTCTTACCCCATTTCCAAAGTTTTTTACGATAGTTAAGGTCTGTAGAGACGGTTATGCCCATTTTGTTAGCCATCTGAATGGCTTCGAGACAAACTTCAGCAGCTCCTTTAGAAATCGCAGGAGTAATCCCTGTCCAATGAAACCAATCTGCTCCTTCAAGTACTTTGGCCCAGTCTATCATTCCTTTTTCAATAGTAGAAATTGCCGAATGTGCTCTATCATAAACGACCTTACTACCACGACTAACAGCACCCGTTTCTAAAAAGTAAATACCCAACCTTTCTCCGCCCCAAACGATTTCTGAAGTATTGACCCCATGCTTCTTTAATTCTCCTTCACACCATTGACCAATATCATTTTGCGGAAGCCTCGTAACAAAATTAACTGGAATTCCATAGTTGGCAAGAGAGACTGCTACATTCGCTTCTCCACCACCAAAAGTTGCCGTCAATTGACTACATTGTTTTAATCTTAGATAATTAGGAGCCGCTAATCGAAGCATTATTTCTCCAAATGTTATAACCTTTTTCATTTTTAATTGATTTTTAATACTTAACGCAAATCAGTGATTTTGACACCATCCATATCTCCATAATCTAAATTCTCACCAGCCATTCCCCAAATGAAAATATAATTAGAGGTGCCTGCTCCCGAATGGATAGACCAAGAAGGAGAGATGACGGCTTCATTATTTTGCAACCAAATATGACGTGTTTCTTGTGGTTCACCCATGAAATGACATACGGACTGACCTTTAGGTACTTCAAAATAGAAATATACCTCCATCCGACGGTTGTGTGAATGTGCAGGCATGGTGTTCCAAACACTCCCTTCTTTCAATTCAGTCATGCCCATTTGTAATTGACAAGTTTCGACAACGGAATTGACAAGTAGCTTATTTATTTGTCGATCATTTGCAGTTTTTAAACTTCCTAAATGTACAACTTCTGCATCTTTCATCGTTACCAACTTAGTAGGGTAGGTTTTGTGTGCAGGAGAAGAATTAAAATAAAAGAGTGCGGGCTTGGTCTTACTATTACTTTTAAAAGTTAATTTTTTTGACCCACGTCCCACATATAACGCTTCTTTGTATTTCATCTTATAGGATTTGCCATCTACAGTAACTGTGCCAGCTCCACCGACATTAATAATGCCAAGTTCTCTTCTTTCTAAAAAATACTTAGCCTTAAATTCGTCGATAGGTTTTAGCGTAAGCGTCTTAGTAGTCGGCACTATTCCGCCAGTAACAAATCTATCAAATAAAGAATAAACAATATTGATTTGCCCTTTTTTCATGAGGCCAGAAATCGCAAATTCTTCTCTAAGTCGTTGAGTGTCATAGGTTTTTACATCTTTTGGATGCGCCGCATAGCGGAGTGTGTAATTTTGTGCCATGGTTATTTATTGTTTTGTTTTCGTAAAGAAGATCCTCTAATTATTAATTTCGGATCTAATATGATGGTTCTAGGAATAAAATCTTCGCTAGAAATTTCCTCAAAGAAAACTTTAGCAGAATATTTCCCAATTTCTTTTCCGTGTTGGTCAACAGAAGATAGTTCGGGTCCAGTAAGAATCGTAAATCCTTCATTACTAAATCCTACCAATCCAACTTGTTCGGGTATTTTGATTTGTTTTTCTTTTAGGTAGAGTAGGGCTCCAAGAGCTGCATAATCACTTGAGCTAAAAACGGCATCAGGCGGATTCTTTAAGGCAATTAGTTTTTTCATTGCTTCATATCCTGATACTTTAGTAAGTTTTTGGGATATGATTATTTTTTTATCCACCTGCATACCTTTTTCCAGCAAAGCATCGATGTAACCTTCCTTTCTATCCTTATAAAGTTGTAGGTGTTCGGGTCCACTGAAATGGGCAATTCTTTTGTAGCCCATTTCAATCAAATGCAGGGTTGCTTTATAAGCGCCTATTTTGTCGTTATTAATAATTTTAATGGATTTATCGTGGTCAGGTGCTCTGTCAAAAAATATTAAAGGAATTCCTAATTGGGTGAGTTTGTCAAAATGGGAAAAATCTGTAGTCTCAAAACCCAGTGACACTAAAACGCCCGCAACACCACTACTAATAAGCGTATCTATATGTTGTGCTTCCTTGTCCGATTTATTATCTGATTGGCAAATGATAACATTGAAACCATTCTTAAAAGCAACACTCTCAACTCCCGAAATAACATTGGCAAAAAAGTCGCGGTTAATCATGGGCACGATTACGCCTAAAGTTTTACTTTTACCAGCACGTAGATTTGAAGCCATAGCATTAACCCTATAGTTTCTTTTTTGCGCAAGCGCTTTTACACGAATTGTCATCGCTTCACTTATGCCAGGATGGTTGTGCAAAGCTCTGGATATGGTTGAAGCGGTCGTGTTGAGTTCTTTCGCTAAATCTTGTATGGTTATTCGTTTTGCCATTTGCAGCGTCAAAAGTAGCATAATTGTCTGTTAAGTGCAAACGTTTGTTGTTTTTTTTGCATGATATAAATCATTTTTTGCATTGGTTGGTTTCTTAAGGTGACGGATTTGGATTTTAATAGGTTCTTTTTATGGAAGTTAAGGTAAAAAGACCTAGATTTGCTTTATTCTTTCATTAAGTAAAAGACGTTATTTGGCTTTTACTGCAAACGTTTGTGTGATTATGGCGCAGTTTTCTAGAGTTGAAGTAATTAATACTATTTATAAAACTAAAATCATCCCTGTTTTTTATCACGGAGACCTAGGGACTTGTATTAAGGTTGTGGATGCCTGTTATGCGGGGGGAGTACGAGTTTTTGAGTTCACGAATAGAGGGGACTTTGCCCATGAAGTTTTTGGCGAGTTAAATAAGTATGTTCGCAATAATTATGATGATTTGGTGCTGGGTGTCGGTTCTGTAATAGATGCTGGAACGACTGCCTTATATTTACAGCTCGGGGCAAACTTCGTAGTGTCCCCTATTTTAGTCGCGGATATGGCAAAAGT
>CAYRVZ010000218.1:0-5353 GCA_964427815.1 uncultured Saprospiraceae bacterium
ATTCTTTAAATAAAAATTTTTTTTTTAAGTTTGAAGCTTTTGTGGACAAGAACATAGATTTAACATCACCACCTGCACAAAATGCCTTTCCTTCCCCGGTTAGTAAAACTCTTAGTATATTTTTATTCATTTGCCATTTTCCCCCCCCCCGGGAAAATAAAAAAAAAGCATGTTGATTAAAAACCAACATGCTTTTTATACAACCGCTTTCCTGTATTTTACTGCTGGAAAGGAGTAGAATACTTCTCATTTGTCAAGTACTCATTTTCTGTCAATGTATTTAAAAAAGCAACTAGCGCTTGCTTCTCTAATTCTGAGAAATTAAAACGAACAGGCATTAATATGGTACTCTATCCCATTGGCTCTAGCGTATCCAATGCCAAAATTGGTCGAGTTAAAGGGAATAAAATTAGCAATCATCCCAGTCATATTAAATCCATATTCCTTGTATCGTTCTGGGTCTATAGGTTTTTGTGCCATGAGAATGACACTAAACAATAAGCTAGATATTATTAGAAAAAATTTCTTCATCATTAAAAAGTTAACACTACGAATAAATTTGTGGGAAGAGAATGAATAGCCTTAAACCTAGTAAAATCCCTACTTGGTAGTTCGTTTCCATTTTTATTAATTCTATTTTGCCCTTTAGTTCCAATAAGATAAATATTTGATTCTGTTGAGATGGCAAAGAAGTCACTAAAAGCATAGCGCAATCCAAGAATAGGGCCCGCACCTAATGAAATACTACTCCGTGTATTTTCCTGCGTTGTAGGTTGAAGACCAAAACTTCTTGAAGTACTTTTTTCCTCTGCAATAGTCGTAAGCATATCGACTCCTACAACTAATTCCAATTTCTTATAAACTTTTCTTCTACGCTCAAAGCCAAAACCTAATCGCAATTCTGAAGAATTATAAATCGAAGAAGAATTGACATCAAACTCTTCACTAGTATGTACATGTCCTCCGACGAGCAAGCGAAACATAGAACGTTCAGTGCCAGTTTTTACGAAAAAGGTATGGCGTCCTACTGTACCCGATGGATTTTGAGCAAATAAATTACGCAATAATTGGGTGCCATTCAGACCAATCTCCCATCGATTCTTCTTTTCCACCTCTTGTGCTACCGCAAAAAACGGCAGTAACAGTAAAGCAGCCACTATGATTTTATTCATCATTTACAATTTTGATTATTCAATAATAGCAAAGGAACAAAAAAAAAAGGGTGTTCTATTCATTTTAAGAAAACTTTAACTTTGTACTTGTTGAAAATGGAATGTATCTTTGAGCCAAATATAACCAAGGTATGGGAACCATTTTCGTAATAATCGTTTTTCTTATTGCCCTTTCGGGAACAGGAGCTATGGGTTCGCGTGCCGTATATCGTGGGTTTTCTAACCTCAACCCAGGTAAAGCTAAAATCGAAGCCGACTTTCGAAAGATACAAGGCGAAATGTCTGAAAAAAGGGCTACGCTAGTCCCATGGAGCGACGAGGATAGGGGTTTGCTTTCGCTAAAAACAGAACCTTATAAAGAACGAACTGGAAATGTTAAAAGCGCAGAAGGCACTATTATTTCGATTTACCATGAACCTATGGTACTGTTTTCCTATAAACGTTACATTGGAAAAAAGGAAAATGCAATTCTTGCCGTCATATCTTCTCATCATGAATTCTTATATCGCATCAAAAAGAATAAGGTGGAAGTCGCTTTAAATGGAAAATATTTTGGGAGCATTACTCCAGACTTTACTTTAGTTTCGGAAAAGAAAAAACCTTGGGTACATATTCAAACTCAAAAGATTTTGGATTATTTCCCTATCATCGTAGAAGGTCGAGATATCGGAAGTATTGGTAATATTAAACAAACAAAGAAGGTTAATCCTCGTGCCTTTGAACTCCTTTCGGAAATCTCTCCAACAGAAGAGAAAAAAATGTTGGCTTTAGTTTTTTATTTTTTAGTACGAAATGGTTTTAAAAAAATCTAACTTTATCTGTGCCGTTCACACCTATTTCTTAATTATCATTGCAACACTAGTTGAATTTTTTCCCACGACCCTTACTAGCAATACTCCTTTAGGTGAATTGGTAATATCAATGACCGTATCACCTTGAATGTCAACATCTTGCAAGGTAATTCCCGTAATAGAAACAAGTTGTACATTTAATTTTTCATTTATTCCCTTTAGATATTTAATGGTAATACTATTTTGCGCAAGCGTCGGAAAAATAGAGACCTTATCCTCCAAATTGATATCTGAAATTGCGACAAAATTCAATAAGCTGTCCACAACATGCCGCACGTTGGGTAGTTGGATATACATCGAATCCCCTGGACAGGCCGTGCTTCCTCCATCTCTATGTCCAGCAATTGTTTTTAAATTGAGCATGGAAGCCGCGTGATATTTTGTTGCTAATGGATTGATATTTTCTTTTTCTGCTTTCCAACAAAGCAAGCGTTCTAGCTTTTCAAGCATTGTCAATTTGGGTCCCACCATTGGGCTTGCATCATGAAAATTACCCAGTAAACAAACCCCCATTGTTCCAGTATTGTGTCCCGAGAAATGAGCACCTCTCACATTGTCTTTTCGACCTTGATACAAGACTCCATTGGGATCAATCAACCAGTTATAACCGATGTCATCCCACCCTTTCACATCCACATGATAATGCCAAATAGACTTGACTACCGCTGCCCAATCATTATTCGTATTTGAGCCTGCGGAATGATGCACTATTAAATGGGTCACATTGGTAATGGATTGGGAAGCGCCAAACGGACACTCCGATGTACTACACCAATCACTTCGTCCTTGAAAGTTCGGAATCGGGCATACCGTTCTATTTTGACTTATCATCTTAGGCTCCTGCCACTCCTTGGAGGCTCCCGGAGCGAAAAATAACACCTCTAAATCTTTTACTGCAAAATCCGTTTTACCTTTCGGCAAAATCGCTACTTGAAAAAAATGGCTCGTTGCTGGCGCAAAAATTAATTGACCCGTCATCCGATTTCTTCTGGTGTCATCTGGGAAGTGACCATCCCCATGAATAGGAATCCATTCTCCAAAATCCAAACCATCTCCAGAAAACCGGATTGCAAAATGTTCAAGGAGACCTTCCTCCTGACTATCGTATCGAAGTACTGCTGCCAAAAAAGGTTTTGGCTTTTTTATGGGTACTGGTATCACTTTGGATAAAATCCTATCTGCTGGTTGGTCATCCATATCAAAATCGCTGGCGATATTAAACCGGTAGGGAGTATCCAAGAAGGATTGCTGTGCTTGAAGGTTACTGAAAGCCAAGAAAAAGACAAAAAAGGTCTGTATATAGCGCATAATAGGAGGTTTTTGGCAAAAAATATAATTCTGCTACAAGATACGAATAAGTACGGAAGTCGTGAACAAATAAGGGATTTAACAGTTTGTCTAAGTACAAAAATAAAAAGAATCTGATGAAAAACACCGTTAAAATAGAGATCGTACTCAACGAGAACAAAATACCCAAAAACATCAAGTGGCTAGGGTCTGACGGCAAAGAACATGATGCCAAGGGTATGTTGCTGAGTTTTTTAGATAGAGATACCAAAGACACGATGAAACTGGACATATGGACAGAAGATTTACAAGTTGGGGAGATGGATCAATTGATGTACTTCTCTCTTCGGTCTTTGGCAGACACCTATATTAGTGCTACAGGCAATAAGGAACTCGCCGAGCAGATGCAGCAATTTGCTCAGCATTTTGGCTTAGCAACAGAGATTCTAAATCCTGAATCTTTAAATTAAACTAATTTGCGCAAGCTCAAAACCTTTGAACTAGATAGGCTTACGCCAAAAGAGTTCAAGTCAATATCCAAAACGCCTGTTGTCCTTATTTTGGACAATGTCCGCTCTGGATTAAATGTGGGTTCCGCCTTTAGAACGGCTGATGCTTTTGCCTTGCAGTCGATCATGCTATGTGGGATTACAGCGCGTCCACCCCACAAGGAAATACTAAAAACGGCTATTGGTGCCTCTGCCACCGTGGCGTGGTCGTATTATGAAAAGGTAGAAGATGCCGTAGCAACTTGCAAACAAAATGGTCTATCTATCTATGCTATTGAGCAAACTGATAGTAGCATTCCATTAGATGATTTTTCCCTTTCGGAAAATAAAAATGGGTACGCGTTGGTGTTTGGCAATGAAGTCAACGGGGTTTCTGACAGCATCCTTTCTGAAATAGATGCCTCTATTGAAATTCGACAGTTTGGGACCAAGCACTCTTTAAATGTATCGGTCAGTTTGGGTATTTTGGTCTGGGAATTTTGGCGAAAGCTTCGGAATATTACTCCTTAATATTACAAATGAAAAACTCCTATCACAACCTCGTCAACCAAAGTCACACTTTCCCTGTAATGGGTTTTGCCTTGAAGGATGGAAATCTTACTTTTCATAACATAGACATTGGGGAGTTGATTAAAAAATATGGGACGCCCTTTCGCTTAGTGTATTTACCGAAAATCGGGGCACAAATAGAGCAGGCAAAACACCTGTTCAATAAAGCCATTGAGAATCTAGACTATAGGGGAAAGTATCAATATGCCTACTGCACAAAATGTAACCACCTCTACCCTATTGTTGCAACAGCGCTAAAGCATCAAGTCCACCTTGAAACGTCATCCTCTTATGATATTGACCTGATAATCAACCTATTAGAAAAAGGAGAAATTGACTTAAATCGAACTATTTTACATAATGGCTATAAGACAAATGGCTATTTAAAACAAATACTTCGGTTGAAAAAACTTGGATTTTCCAATACAATCGTCATCCTAGATAGCCAGCAAGAACTCAAAAGATTATTACAACTAACCCCAACCATATCCATAGGTATTCGAATGGCTACTTCCCAAGAATCAAAGTCTGCCTTTCATACTTCTAGGCTCGGCATTCCTCCAACTGAAATATTGGATTTTTTCCGAAAGGAGATAAAAGATAATCCTTCAATCACCTTAAAAATGGTGCATTTTTTCATGGACTCTGGCATTAAAGATAATGCATTTTATTGGGGTGAATTTCAACAAGCCTTGGGGCTTTTTGCACAATTAAAAAAAGAGCATCAAGCGCTTGATTCTTTTAACATTGGTGGTGGGTTTCCTATTGCCAACCAATTGAGTTTTAACTATGACTATGAGTCCATCATCTTCAAGATGGTTAAAAGAATTAAAAATACTTGCGCCGTTGAAAAAATAGAGGAGCCAGACATTTATTCTGAATTTGGCAAATATACCGTTGGAGAATCTTCGGCGGTCATTTTTGAAGTCTTGGAGACCAAGCAGCAAAATGATACCGAAAAATGGTACATCATCGATAACAGTTT
>CAYRVZ010000219.1:0-1462 GCA_964427815.1 uncultured Saprospiraceae bacterium
TTGGTACGCAGATTGAGGGTCTATTATTGAATTTAAAATTATTTCAAACTAAAATAACGAATCATGACACTTGTAAAATTCAATCCTTTCTTCCCTGCTGTATCTAAAGACTTAGATCGCGTTGTTAGTGACTTTATGAACCGCCCAATTGGGAGTGTATTTAAAGATGCTGTACCTTTCAACTCACCCGCCATCAATGTCCACGAATCCGAAAAAGGTTACTTCATTTCACTGGCGGCACCTGGGTTAGAGAAGGAAGACTTCAAAGTTGATTTGGAGAAAAACATTTTGACTATTTCAGTTGAGAAGGAGGAAAAAGTACTTGAAGAAGGGACAAAAGCGACTAGAAAGGAGTTTAGTTACTTCAAATTCAAGCACGCGTTTACACTGCCCGAAGATGCAGATCCATCCAAAATTAAAGCTGAATACTTGAATGGAATTCTAGGATTAGAACTTCCTAAGAAAGCAAACAAAATACTTAAAGCGAAAACAATTGCTGTTAAGTAAGTAAAATTTCATTGGATTTTAGATTGAAGAAGGCTACCCGACGGGTGGCCTTTTTTGCTTTCAAAATCCTTTGCTATTTTGTTCAATTGTTCAGGCGTGCAATTGTTCAACTGATGGCTAGATCCGTGTTCCATCCCGTGCCGCTTATGCCCTATCCGCGAGAATCCGCAAAATCCGTGTCATCCGTGTTCCATCCCCCATAATGATATAAGCCAGCAGTATCATCAAGCTAGCATTGTCATAATCTTTACTGGTAATCCAGATGTGTATTTTTTTGCGAAAGCTAAATCCACGATGCCTAAAATAATTGTGTCAAACTCCGAAGCCCGTAGCACCCAAAATGGTGGAAATAGCGTTCCGAATTTTTTCATGAAGTTATATTAATATTACTTTTGTTTCTCTTTGAAAGAGAGTCGCATCAACACGGCATCTACTTCTTTTAAGAAGGAGACAAGCTCCGTTGGCGCTTCATTTCGAAAGGCGACTCGATGGCTCGTTCTCCCATCCTTAACCATGATTATATTTTCGGGCAAATCAGCAATTACACGCTTAGAATCTATTGGGTAAGAGGGACTCATTTTAGCAAACTCTATAGCTTTGGCCTTCTTTATCAAGGCATTCACCATCGCAGGTGTGGTTTTTAATGTATACTTTCCTAGGTGCGGTACGTCTTTTTTGCCATTGTAAAAGATAGTACCATCATCATAGAAACTAGCTTGGTACCAAGGACAACTTCCATAACAAGGCGTACGTTCGATGGTTAATTTTAGTGTCCCATGATCTAGTCCATCTGGCGTCGGAACCTTTTCAGGAACAACTTCCGGTGACTCAAATAAAGGCTTAAAGTGTTGTTCTGCGAGAAACTTATCCAATTCTAAAGCAAATTCATTTAAGACATCTGGCATGTCATTCAGGTAGGAGATTTCTCGCACTTGGTTTCCAGAACGCACCTTCA
>CAYRVZ010000219.1:1562-5334 GCA_964427815.1 uncultured Saprospiraceae bacterium
GTTAACACTTAAACAACAAAAATGCTCTTACTTCTTTTTCTTCTTTTGTTGCTCTTGCACTTTGCGTTGTTCTTCTACAGCCTTTGCCATTTTTTCTTGAAAGCCGGAGAAACGACCTTTTTTCTTAGGTTTATCTTTATTTTTCAAAACTTCAGCGCGTACTTTGTCATCATCAATGACAAATTTCTTGGTGATAAAAGTTTGAGCAATGTTAAACGAATTACTGAAAAGCATATATGCGGTCAAACCAGCTGCATAACTATTCAATACAAATAAGAAAGTCAATGGCATGATGTATTGAATGTACTTCATCATCGGATTACCCTGCGTCATGTCCACTTGCTTAGAATTATACCAAGTATAAATCATAATGGAAACAACCCATAATAACGTAAACAAACTCAAGTGGTCTCCAAAAATTGGGATCTTTGTCGAAAAGTGAATAATATCATCAAATGTAGATAAATCATCTGCCCACCAAAAACTTTTTTGACGAAAGTTAATCGCTCCAGGGAAAAAGCGATACAAGGCAAACCAAATTGGCATCTGCAACATCATCGGAAAACATCCGCCCAAGGGGCTTACGCCAAATTCTTGGTACAGCTTCATGCTGGCGGCAGAATATCCCTGTTTGTCCTCTCCAAATTTCTTTTTCAAACTCGCCAACTCAGGTTTTAAAGCCCGCATCTTGGCTTGAGATTTCAACGACTTTAGCGTAAGCGGATAGACCGCTAACTTCACAATGAAAGTCAATAAAATAATCGCTAATCCCACATTTCCAACAATGCCATGCAAGAAATTAAACAAAGGACGGACAACCCACCTATTGATCGACCCAAAAATACTACGTCCAAATGGAACGATGTCTTCTAGTCCGATTTGGTATGTTCGCAACCGTTTAAATTCATTCGGCCCTGAGTATAGTTGCATCGAAATCACCTCTTTTACTGGGATAGTAATATCAGAGGTGATATATTTGACTGATTCAGCTTCTTTATTTGGAACAACAACGCTTACCGTAGCGCCCGAAAATGCATCATCAGCAATGATGGTTGTATTAAAAAATTGGTTCGTATTGGCGACCCATTTTACAGGTTCTTTTGTTGTTTCAGCGTCATTTTTGGTTTGGCTCAACCGTTCAGAGTCATCATCCAATGGCTTATAATATGCGGTCGCGTAAACTTGCTCACCGTAACTTGTCGGTATCTCCAACTTATTTAGATAGTCCTCAATATGTAGATTTAAAGGTCCATTAATTTTTGACGTAAGTCCATTTAATTTAACCTGATAATCTAGTGCATACGAGCCTTCTTTTATGGTATAAATCTGTTGAAAGCTAGCGGCACCCACTCCCTTTGCAGTCAAGGTCAAAACATTTCCAGCAAGGCTAGGCGTGAAATAAAGCTTAGCAGTTGATATCTTGTCACTAGCCCCATTCAATGTAAATTGATACTCAAATTTATTACCTGGGTTATCAAATAACTTGACAGGCACTTTGATTTTTTTTCGAGGCTTTTTTTCCAAAATAGTTTTAACATGATCCTTCATGAAAACCTCTTTTAGTCTTCCCCCTTTCGTGGAAAAAGTTACTTTCATCAAGTCATTTTCCAGCACGACCTCTTCATCTTGCCCCGTAAAAGCAGGTGCAAGGATGCCATATTGGCGCTGCTGGAGGAGTGTCTCCAAAGAATCGTTCGAACTAGGAGGCGTTTCATTGATGGCGAGATGAGCGGTGTCTGTAGGCGTATTATCCTTTTTTACGTTAGTTGAGTCCGCTTCGATATTAGGTACTTCAGCCTTTTTTACAGGAGGTTTTGGTGCGAAGTACTTGGACCATACGACAAAAAGTAAAAATATTAGTCCAAGTCCAATTATAGTATTTAAGTCAGTCTTTTTTTGCATTGACAGTGGGTAGTTTATTATAGTTGCTTCTGTTCGTAAAAGCAGGTCAAAGGTAGGAATTAATGGCTAGCAAACGTCTAAATTCAGATGATTTTTGGGTTTTTATCGACAGATAACCAAAGCTTGCCCCTTAGGGCACTATTTATTGCCAGCTAAAAATACTATATTTGCGTAGTTTTAGCTGCGGATATTTGATTGCGGTGACAGGTCGAAGCCGAGTTGGGAAAACTTTTTTGGTTAGACCGACCTAGTCCCATCCTAAATTTTGAGCTCACAGGCATACATCATGGCACACGAGCCGAACAATGAACATAGCCTAGGGCTCGTGAAAAATGTAGTGACTATGGATGAGTTGTTTGGATGACCAGCCGATTACATAGTTTTTTGGAAAAAAACCAATAACTTCCGAACTGCCTTCCCTCTATGGCTGATTTTATTTTTCTCTTCACTAGATAATTCTGCAAAGCTCTTACCATTATAACCTTTCGGCAAAAAGATAGGGTCATACCCAAAGCCACCTGTTCCTGTTTTATGGAAAGCGATAGTTCCTTCACAGACACCTTCAAAAACATGTTGTTCTCCTTTCAGATTGAGTGCAATTACTGTCCGAAATCTAGCCGTTCGTGATGGAGAATCTTCTAGTTTACTTAAAATAAGCGCCATATTCGCCTCTGGATCTTTACTTTGACCTGCATATCGAGCCGTATTGACGCCCGGTTCACCATTTAAAGCATCCACTTCCAAACCCGTATCTTCCGAAAAACAATCTACTTGATAATGTTCACTGACATAGTCCGCTTTTTGGATTGCATTCCCACGGATGGTGTCCTGTGTTTCGGGAATTTCCTCTGTACAGCCGATATCGATTAATCCTTTGATACTGATACTTTCGTTAAAAATCTGATTGACCTCTTTTACTTTATTGGGATTGCCTGTGGCGAATATGATTTCCATAACTTAATTGAGTTTGTATGCTAATAAGGTCTAAGTCTAATGAAGTACTGTATAGCCCTATATAAAAAAAGGGCTTTCTCTGTGAGAAAGCCCTTTTTGGAAAGAAACAATTTACTTAGCACTATCCACAATCTGCTTAAACACCTCAGGATGGTTCATCGCCATATCTGCAAGTACTTTACGATTAAGGTCAATGTTATTGGTTTTTAACCCGTGAATAAGACGAGAGTAAGAAGTCCCATGTTGACGAGCACCCGCATTAATACGAGCAATCCAAAGTCTTCTAAAAGCTCTTTTCTTTTGTTTTCTGCCGATATAAGCATAAACCATTGCTTTTTCTACGGCATTTTTGGCAACTGTATAGACTTTGGACCTTGCGCCCCAATATCCTTTAGCTGCTTTTAAAATTTTCTTTCTTCTTTTTCGGGATGCAACCCGGTTTGTTGAACGTGGCATGTGATTTTATTTTAGCTGGCAGAGGCTAACAAGCACTTTGGATCTGACAACTGGTTAAAAATTAATTACTTAATGAGTAAATCGCGTCTGATTGTTGCGGCTTGTCCTTTGTCAACCAAAGTAGAATGACGCAAATTACGCTTCGCTTTTTTACTCTTCTTGCGCTTCAAGTGTGAAGTTCCTGCGTGGAAACGTTTCACTTTTCCTGTTCCCGTTACTTTGAAACGCTTCTTAGCACCGGAATGTGTTTTCATCTTAGGCATACTGCTTAATTTTAGGCTGCAAAGGTAATGAGTTTATTTGGTCTTTGCAATTATATCTTAACGGTAATCCGAATTTATTTGAGCGAAGCTGATGTTCTAATGACACTAGCCCAAAAGGATTCAGACTCAAAAGCTAATCTTGGTAAATTCTTTTAGCTTCAAAGTCCCGAAACTAGGCAAGAAAAAAGATTATTCCT
>CAYRVZ010000220.1:0-5300 GCA_964427815.1 uncultured Saprospiraceae bacterium
AAGGAAGCATATGAACGCGACCGAAGGAAGCATATGAACGCGACCGAAGGAAGCATATGAACGCGACCAAAGGGAGAAGTAAAAAAAAAACCGTACCTTTGCAAACCCAACCCAAAAGTGGGCATTGGCTCCATAGTACAATGGATAGTATGTAGGTTTCCGGAACCTAAGATCCAGGTTCGATCCCTGGTGGGGCTACAACCAATTTTTTGTTTTTACGTAAGTACTTCGGGTTCAGAAAAAAAGCTTTCTGTAATTTTGCCCGTATCATAAAACCCTAGCAATGGCTAAAAGAAAAAAAGTAGAAGATATCGATGAAGTAATCGTAGATGTAATAGAAGCATCTGGAGATGGTCGGTCCTTTTTGGAAGAGAATGGCACCTATTTATTTGGTGGTCTCGCATTATTAGCACTTTTAATCGGTGGCTATTTTGCCTACAGTAAGTTTGTCAAAGCACCGAAGCAAAATGAAGCGGTAGAACAAATGTATCAAGCGCAATTTCAGTTTGACCAAGATTCTTTCAAACTAGCTTTGACTAATCCAGGTGGAGGTTATCCTGGGTTTGTGGACATAGTCGAAACGTATGCGGGTTCACCTGCTGGTAATTTGGCCAACTATTATGCGGCCGTCAGTTATGTCAAACTGGGTGACTTTGAAGCTGCCGAATCTTATTTGAAGTCTTTTAGTCCGCCTTCAGACCTCCTCAAAGCGACCAAAAATGGTCTAATGGGGGACATCATTAGCGAAAAGGGTGACCTTGAAAGTGCCTTGTCTTATTACCAAAAAGCGGCTAATACCCATAATGAATTAGTGACTCCGTACTACTTGAAAAAATTGGGTTTACTGCAAACCAAATTGGGTAAGCAAGACGAAGCAACAAAGGCATTTGAGCAAATTAAGACGAAATATCCTTCTGCTCCTGAAGCTAGAGATATTGACAAGTTTTTATAATTTTTTCCGAAAGGAATTGTTTATTTAACTATCAGAATGGCTCAATTGTACTACAATTGAGCCATTTCTTTAATCCTACAAAATGGCTAGTTCTCTTAAAAATCTATCGCAATACGACGAAACGACCATCCCCAATGCTCATAAAATGACTTTTGGGATTGTCGTGGCAGAATGGCACACCGACATCACCCACGCGCTGTATGATGGCTGTCTAAAAACGCTTGAGCAGCATGGCGCCCTGACCATTCATACGGCACAAGTCCCTGGCACTTTTGAGCTGACGCAAGGAGCAGCCATCTTAATGAAGACCAAAAAAATAGATGCAGTCATCTGTATTGGCTGTGTCATCAAAGGCGAAACGAGCCACAACGAATATATCAATCATACCGTCGCACAAGGCATTTCGTTATTGGCGGTCCAATCGGGGATACCCGTGATATATGGCGTATTGACACCCAATGATCATCAGCAAGCCCTCGATCGGGCAGGAGGTAAATATGGCAATAAGGGAGTAGAATCTGCCGTTACAGCTATTAGGATGGTGGATTTGAAGCGTACGCTTGCGCAAATAGATAGAAAAATTGGCTTTAACCGATAAAAGATGTATAAATATTTAGCCTTATTGCTGCTTGCATTGGTTTTTGAACAATGCTATTCTTTAAAAGGTATCACCGTGCCCATTGAGGCCAAGACTTTTACGGTATTAGAAATAGAAAATAAGGCCAATCAGGTTGTACCGGGTTTAACAGAAGATTTTGCCGAAAGGCTCAAAAACAAAATACGGAATACAACTTCGCTCTCCTATACGGACAATGAAGACCAGGCGGATATTATTTTTAGCGGAAGCATCCAAGATTATCGAGTGACCTCAAAAGCTGCTCAAGCCAATCAACAATCGGCTATCAATCAATTAAAAATGGATCTACATTTTGAATACATCTATGAAAAAGAGGATGAAATAGGATGGAGCCGTGACTTTAGCCAACAAGAAGACTTCGGGGCTGACCAAAACCTACTTGATGTGCAAGAGAAATTAAATGAACTCCTTAGCAAGCAACTTGTTGAAGATATTTTTAATGCCGCCTTTGCGGAAAAGTGGTAAATGATGGATAATCAATTTTTGCTCAATGCGCATGCACTCAGTCAATCCAGTATAGAGGACTTAAAGGCGATGCTAATCACCTACCCTTATTGTAGTTTATTTCGCGTCAACGCCTTACTCAAAGCAAAGGAACTGAAGCATCCGCTTGAAAAAGATTGGCTAGAAACGGCATCAATTTATACCCCTGATCGGGCTTATCTGTTTGAATTATATCGGGCGGGAGAGGTCAATCTACCAAGAGAAACGCCTTTGATTGCACGGGCAAAGCTGAAAGCTATCTCGCAGCGCTTCCTTTCGGAAAAAGAAACCCAAAATACGCCTTTACCTAAAACTTCTTTTGCTAGTTGGAATACGCCTAAACCCAAATATCTGGACATCGTGGAACCCCCTAGACCCGCAAAGCCCGAAGAAGTGCAATCCAAAGAAACACCTTCAAAAATAGAAGAAGTCACCAAAGAAACTAGTGGGGAAGAACAAGCTGCCCACTATGCAGCGAAGAGTGTCGCACAGGATGATGAGATAATATCCGAGACTTTGGCGGCCGTTTTTGCCAAACAAGGCAAAAAACAGCATGCTATTGATATTTACCTGAAGCTTTCTTTGAAATTTCCAGAAAAAAAGGCGTACTTTGCAGACTTAATTGATTCCTTGTCGGTTTAGATTGGTAACAATCCTTCCAACAGAACCGTAAAAAAAAAGAAAAAACACCAGACATGACTGACTTTTTCACTATACTCACCGCCATCGTTGCCATCCTATTGACTATCACCGTATTAGTCCAAAATCCAAAAGGAGGTGGAATTGATTCTACTTTTGGTGGCAATAGTGCCAATCAAGTTTTTGGCGCAGCCAAATCCGCTGACTTTGTAGTAAAAGCTACTTGGGGACTTGCTATCGCATTACTTGTGCTTTGTGTGATTACGAGCTTACTAGTCGGTGGCACCGGAACGGAACTCATTGACCAGCCTATTCTTCCTGAATAATATTATTTTTATTCTTTAGAAAAAAAGCTATCTCGATTGATTCGAGGTAGCTTTTTTTGAATGTAACTCGTGTTAATTTTCAAAACTCCCGAGACAGACCCAATAAAACATAACCTGAGAAAGAACGATAGGACAGTTCTTCTATATAGGAAGGATTGAAAATCACGTCAATTTGTTCGATCGGAGTCAGGTTTAATAGATTCCTTCCTTCTATAAAAAATCGCCAATGACCCTTTTTTGCTTTATAAGATATATCGGTGTCTAGCTTCCAGTTTTGCACTTCCGATGACTGGGAATAGGATAGTTTATAGCTCAAATCACCTTTCCAGAGAAAGCCTTTTTTATTTGCATAACTTAATTCTACTTTCGGTATATGCGTTGTAAACTTATTAATGCTTTTTATAATTCCAAATTGATGTTTTTTAATACTTAGCGAATAGTCAACGCTATAATTAATGGCTCTTTTCCACTTCGACGATAGACCCAAATTAAAACTGTGCTGGGTCTGATGAAAGGGCCGTATTTCATTCTGAAAAACATTGGAACCTTGGACATTACTCGCTCGATATTGTGCTTTTGCAAATAACCATTTTCGGACACGATCTCTTACTGTAAAATCTGTAGAAAAAGTTTTTTGTTTGGGTAGTCGAATCAACTCCATTTTTCTATAGCTCGGAAAAGAAATGACGTTCATTCCTATTGGATTTGCCGCAATAGCATATGTCGCCTTTCCATACATCATCCGTCCACGACCAGGTGTAAAATTAAAATAATTCAGTGTATAGCTTTCTGTAAAGCTACTATTCTGCCAATCAATTTCATACGATTGATTTTGACGACTATCTTGCGCTTCGAGTATATCACCTCCATAATATGGATTAGCGACTGCATCCTTCGCACCCAATGTAAACATAACATAATGATGCTGATAAAAGAGGTACTTCAAGGTTAAGTCGGGTCGAACTTTCAAAGATTGCTTAGCCTTATCGTCACCCAAATGCACCCTATTATCCACTAAACTAAGCCCCATTGTTATGGACCATGAAGTTGTATCTAGGACTAGTTTCAACCTATAATTGTTGAGCTGTTGAGCACTATTGACACTACCCTGATAATTTTCGATATTAGCTGGTGTTGCATAATTTTGTTGATAATCTCCTTGCTGTGTTGATACTTCGGCGCCCCAATACCACGCCTTTTTCAAGTCATAGCTAAACTCCAATAAGCTTGTCCAAACTTGTGCATAATTTGATTTGGACTGCTCAAGAGCATATTTTCCATTTTGCTCAAGTAGATTTAATCCTAGAAAAGAATTGATATCTGATAACTTTGTTGATCTATTTTTTGATTCATTTGAGTAGGAAGCGCTCCATTTGAATTGAATTTTTTTAATTGGAAAGTATTTTAATTGTAGCTCGGGCACAATGCCCCATTGATTTTTACGATGGTCATTTTGAAGGTTATACCCACTCGTATTAAAAATACCTATTGTTGTATTTTTTATAGATTCTTTTTCAAAATTTCCAGAAAAACCAAATGAACCAGACCATTTTTTATTAAATTTATTTTCAGAAAAAATACTTCCACTAAATATGGGCTGGCTAATATCAACCAATTGTTTACCATTCCAAGTATCAGAGCTAGCAAGATAGTTTCGTTGAAACGCTTTCTGCTCTGCTCTATCCAACTGTGCAATCAATAAGTCTGCTTTAATCGAATTACTTTTTGAAAAATCATAATCCATCGCTCCTGCGATAACAGCATCTAGATTTTTGATTGTTTGCGAGGAGACCGTAAAGCTCTTTGGCAATAAACCATCAAAGTCTTTGGCGGGATCCAACTTACTAATTATCCGAAGCCCTTTGATACTCAAGTAATCCTGCATCGACAATACTTGCTCCCCCGTATTATTAGCTTTCACAAAAAAGGTAACGCCTAGTTTTTCTCCAACCTTAAAAGCACTAAAATCTCCTTTCCATTTTTTTTCATATCCTGCAAAGGCTTTGACCTGACCAACCCATTTTTCTTGTTCACTTTTTTTGATCCGTACATCTAGTGCGGTCTTGCCAGATTTTTTAGTCTCAATATCCTTGTCATCTCGATAATCGTTGATGATATGGATACCTTCTAATTGATCCGAACGAATACTTTCTGTGGCAAGTTTATGCTTATTATTAAGAATATCTTTACCTTGCACCAAAAGCTTATCCACTTTCTTTCCTGCATATTTTACGGTACCATCATCCGCCACTTCTACTCCAGG
>CAYRVZ010000221.1:0-5249 GCA_964427815.1 uncultured Saprospiraceae bacterium
GGGCATGGCATTCCCGTGATGTCCCTTGGTTTTATTATTGAACCAGAGCAAGCAGTAGTTTTGAGAGGCCCTAAATTGTCCACCATCATTCAGCAGTTTTTTAATGAATGTGTGTGGCCAGAATTAGATTACCTACTAGTAGATTTACCACCTGGAACGGGCGATGTCCATTTGACATTAGTGCAAACGGCTCCAGTGACGGGTGTAGTCATGGTGACTACACCACAAGATGTAGCGGTAGCGGATGCCTTGAAAGGGATGAATATGTTCCGTTTAGAGAGCGTGAATGTTCCGATTTTAGGTGTAATCGAGAATATGTCGTGGTTTACACCAAAAGAATTACCCGATCACAAATACGCTATTTTTGGACAGGGTGGAGGCCAACGTTTAGCTGACATGGGGGAGACTGTATTACTAGGGCAAGTGCCTTTAGTGATGGGGATTCGGGAAGGTGGAGATGATGGATCGCCTGCGGCATTAGATGCTTTGCTGGCTGCACCTTTTGATAAGTTAGCGAGCCGGTTGACAAAAGCAGTCGAGAATAGGGTAGTGGACAAAGCTCCGACGACGGTCGTCAACATTACAACATAACGCTAGATGTCCTACAAAAGTCTTGCAGATTGTATTCAAGATCTCGAACGGATTGGGCAAGTCAAGCGCATTTCTAGAGAAGTAGATCCCAATCTGGAAATGGCAGATATTCACTTGGAAAATTTTGCCCGTAAGGGGCCAGCCTTGTTCTTTGAAAGTATAAAAGGAAGTCCTTTCCCAGCTGTATCTAACCTATATGGCACGATAGAACGAACAGAGTTTATCTTTCGTAAAACAATCCCAAAAGTGCAAAAGGTAATGGCTGTAAAAGGCAATCCCGGTGCAGCTTTTAAAAATCCTTTTCAGTTTGCGCAAGTGCCATTTACAGCCTTAAAAGCCTTGCCCAAAAAATCTAGATTTAAACCACCCATTCTTTTTGGGAAAACGACTATTGACCAATTGCCGATGATAAAAAGTTGGCCAGATGATGGCGGGGCTTTTATTACCTTGCCACAAGTTTTTTCTTTGCCGCCTGGTAGTAAGAATGTGATGGAATCAAATATCGGTATGTATCGAGTCCAACTCAATGGCAATGATTATGAATTGAATAAAGAGGTTGGATTGCACTATCAAATCCACCGTGGGATAGGCATTCATCATTCTATGTACAATGAGTCCTCCGAAAAATTTAGAGTTAGTATTTTTATTGGAGGGCCGCCTTCACACGCCTTTTCAGCGATTATGCCACTCCCCGAAGGACTCTCAGAAATGACCTTTGCCGGTATGCTGAATGATCGAAGATTTCGATATTATTGGAAAGATGGGTTTTTACTTTCGTCAGATGCTGACTTTGTCATTACAGGTTATATTAAGAAAAACGTTTTAAAAACGGAAGGCCCTTTCGGAGACCACATTGGGTATTATAGCTTGGCACATGAGTTTCCAGTGATGGAAGTCGAAGATGTGTATCATCGAAAAAATGCAATATGGCATTTTACGGTAGTCGGAAGACCTCCTCAAGAAGATAGTAGTTTTGGACATTTGATACACTTATTGGCAGGGGGGATTTTAGAATCAGAGTTTCCGGGTATTCGGGATGTTCATGCTGTAGATGAAGCAGGTGTACATCCTTTACTATTAGCAATAGGCAGTGAAAGATATATGCCTTTTGAGCGAGCCGGTCGCAGCAAGATAGCAGAACGACCCGAAGAAATATTAACCCAAGCCCAGCATTTGTTGGGCAATGGGCAAACGACGCTAGCCAAATACTTGATGATAGTAGATGGCAGCCCTCATCCCGATTTAAAAGCAAATGATATTGGTATATATTTTAAACATTTGTTAGAACGGATAGATTGGCGGCGCGATTTACATTTTGTGACGAATACAACCATTGATACTTTAGATTATTCTGGTGATGATTGGAATATGGGGTCCAAAGTAATTTGGGCATGTGCAGGTTCGCCAAAAAGAACTTTAGGTAGTGAGGTTCCTCCTGCTCTAATATTGCCAATAGGTTTTAAAAATCCCATGGTCGCCATGCCCGGGATTTTAATAGTAAAAGGACCAACGTTTAAAAAAGATAGTGCCAAAGCAGACATGGATTTACTTGCGCAAAAAATGCCAACGGAATTAGAAAAAACACACCCATTAATCATTGTGGTGGATAATAGTTTTTTTGTAGCCAACAATGAAGCTAATTTTTTATGGGTAGTCTTTACCCGGTCTAATCCTGCCGTTGATATATATGGCGTAGATTCGAGTATAAAGAACAAACATTGGGGATGCCAAGGGTCATTGATTATTGATGCAAGGATCAAAGAACATCATGCACCTGAATTAATTAGAAACGATACACAAATGCATTGATATGCATACCTGCCCCCACAGAAGTCATCACCACCGTGTCTCCTTCATTCAATTCATGATTGCCTAATTCTTTTTTCATAATAAGTGACAACATAGTAGGAACGGTTGCCACAGAAGTGTTGCCAAGCTTGGCAATAGTCATCGGCATAAAACCGTCAGGTACTTCTTTAATTTTATATGCTCTTAGCAGTCGCTTAATGATCGCTAAGTCCATTTTTTCATTCGCTTGGTGAATGAGCACCTTTTTAATATCATGAATGTCTAGTCCAGCCAATTCGATGGTCTCTTTTATGGCTTTTGGTACGTTGATTAAAGCAAACTCATAAATTTTTCGACCTTGCATTTTGATATAGATCGCATTGCGTTTATCGGTCGGGTGAAAGGTCTTGCCGTTATGAATAAAATGAGCTTCATCATAAGTGAGAGTTAGCGTATTGTGGCTTAAAATACCAATTTCTTCGTCTGTTTCGACCGCTTCTACTAGGACCGCCCCAGCTCCATCCGCAAAAATCATGGAATCTCTATCATTTGGATCGACGGCTCTCGAGAGTACTTCCGCACCAAATACGAGTACTCTATTTGCCATTCCTGCTTGAATAAAAGCATGCGCTTGTATCATTGCCTCCACCCATCCTGGGCATCCAAAAAGAATGTCATAAGCAACCATCTTTGGATTCTTAATCCGTAAGTTGTGCTTTACTTTTGCCGCCACACTTGGCATGGTTTGGATATGGGTATCACCAGGATCGATATCTGCAAAGTTTGTGGCACCGATGATGTAGTCAATGGTTTCGGGGTCTACGTTAGCGTCTTCGATCGCTTGTCGGCAGGCAATAGTCGCAATATCAGAGCAATTTTGGTCTTCTCGTACATACCTACGCTCCTCTATATGCGTAATGGCATGAAATTTAACGACTATTTCTTCATTTGAATTCGGGTAGGGTTTGCCCTCAGCATCATAAAAGTCCTCCTTAATATAATCACTATTCTTCCTGATTATCTCTGGAATATAATGTCCTGTCCCCTTGATTACCGTTCTTTTCATCAGCCTGTTTTTATTAGCTTGCGCAAATTCCGCAAACGCTAGCGCAAAGATAACAATTTGTCGGAATATGAAAAATGAGGATAACGGTCGCTAGTTGATCCTCCTGCGGTCATGGTTGATACGACCTACGGTCGTGGTTATATCCACCACCGTTTTAATATTGCACTTTCCAAAAGTTATAAACTTTTGGAAAGTTCGACAACTAGACGGGCTAGAAAATAGGAATACGATAATTATCTCTTGACAAATGTTTGTTGATATTCTATGGCACCATTAATCAAATCTTGTGCAATAGATAGATTGCTAAAATGATCCAAAGCGAATTCCCTAGCATTTTTTCCGATTTCCAACATTTTGTCCGAATGGTCATGACAGTATTTAATCGCCGCAAAGAAATCTTCTGGTGTATCTGCTAATAGTATGTTCTCTTGATGGGTGGCAGGGATTCCTTCCACCCCTAATTTTGTCGTAATGATCACTTTACCTAGCATCATCCCTTCTATGATTTTCGCCCGAATACCGCTACCCGAGAGCAAGGGTACGATCATGATAGAATGCTGGTTGATAAATTCTGGTGCGTCAGGTACTTCACCCAGAAATCGAACATTGGGGATTTTTAAATCAAACAGTGCTTTGGGCGTCTTTTTGCCAGCTATCTCGAACGTAAGATTTGGGTATTTTTGGTGAATCTTTGTCCAGCTAGTATCCAAAAACCAATGTAATCCTTCTACATTAGGCATCCAATCCAAAGACCCAATAAATGAGATAGATAATGGTCGGTTAAAAGATTGGTAATCAGATTGGTATATAGTTTCATCTAATCCTATTGGTATGACAATTGCATTCCTTTTTAAACCAAGCCTTCTGAATTTTACTAGGTCCGGTTCGGAGATGGCTACAAATAAATCGACCTCATTCATCGCACTTAATTCATGTTTCTTTAGACGTGAAGAGGCCTTGTTTAGAATTATTTTTTTGGGGATAGAATTCGTATTTGTCGCAATATTTGCCCATATTTGATGCTCCACATTATGAGCGCGCATAGTCACTAAGGCTTTGCTATTCGCTCGGATATCGGCTATGTAGGGTGCTAGTATAATCGTCTCCAAAAGTATTAAATCATAATTTTCGGTTTTCAGTAGTTGAATGAGTTTTTGACGAAAATCCTCCGTCACAAATCGGCTTACATGATAACTTTTTTGAGTAAAGTAATTTGCGACAACGTTGAAGAAGTTTACAGAATTATCAAGATAGGAGGTTTCAATTTTGGTATATTGGTCAAAATCATTGGGCAATTGGCTAAGGTCAAAAAAGTGCTTTTTTGTATTCATTGACAACAAAGTGACCTCATGCCCTAGATCCTTTAAAGCTTTCGCCAAAAAGGTAACGGCGATAGACTCCCCATCATTCAAAGGGAACGGAAACTTTTTACACAATTGTAGAATTCTCATGAATCTGTTTTGACGACCTCATTACCAACAAAATCTTAACTAAATAGTTCGTACCATTTTGGATTACAATAGTAGTTGTTTTTTGTGAAAAAAAGAGAATTTTGAGTGTTATTCTACGTAACCAGTTAGCGTAAAGGCAATTATTTTCTGTGTGTTACCCGTTACTTTAAAACGTTCATCTGGGCGGATACCAACAATCCATGCAATCCGCTCATCTGCAGAAGTTAATATCCAAAGCCTTTCCTTTTCTAGCAATGATAGCTTTTTATTTGTCAAAAAATCTTTAACCTTCTTCGTTTGTCCTTTCATGCCGAGTGGTTTGAAGGTATCACCGGTCTTACGTTGCCGCAAGG
>CAYRVZ010000222.1:0-5242 GCA_964427815.1 uncultured Saprospiraceae bacterium
AGTATTGGCAATCACATTCGTCTTAATATCTAAAGGTTCGTCCGCTCTATAACTTGCAAACAAGCTATGTGATGTCCTGTTCCTGTTTTCATAGTCACCTTGTACAAACACACCTAGTTTATTATTAAAAAAACGATTGCTGACTCCTAATACTGTTTTGTAATCCGCTACGGGTCTAATCTTACTTGCGCCCCCCGAAACAAATGCATCTAACTTGAATTTTTTGGGAGCCTCTTTTAAAACAAAATTAATACTTCCTCCATGAGCATCTGCCTCCTTATCTGGTAAAGCAGCTTTAAATACTTCTATTCCCTCTAACATAAATGGAGAAATCATGCTCATGTCGGTACTTCTATCTCCACTTCCAGTGGAAGCCATTTTGACTCCTTCCAATGTCACTTTATTATATTTAGGCGAAAGTCCACGAATCACGACCTTACTGCCTTCTCCGCCATCCCTCTGTAAACTCACCCCAGGCAGACGGCCCACTACCTCCGCCGCATTCGCATCAGGCAATTCTTGTATCCGCTTTACAGAGATCACATTCGCAATAGTATTAGAGGTACGTTGCTTGTTGATTGCCGCCATCTGTGCGCTTGCCTGAGACGTCACGACAATGTCTTTGTCCAACAAACTGACCGCCTCGTATTCCATCGCAATATCTAACTCTATCGTACTAGAAGTGACAACAACAGTTTGTTCTATCGTGGTAAATCCTAAATAACTAAACTCCAGTATTTGCTCGCCTACAGCTATTCCACTCAAGGAGAATTCGCCATTAAAGTCCGTTACAGTCCCAGTACTACTGCCTTTTATGAACACACTTGCCCCAATCATTGGATCATCGTTTGCAGCTTCTTTTACATACCCGTGAATATTCCCCTTCTGCGAATAGCCGGAATGGCTAAACAAAATCAACAGAAAAAATATGAACCCTTGTTTCATCAAATCTTTAATTAGTGCGGTGTCGTAAGAACTATTTATTCCTTTTGACGCAAGTAAATACCCTTGCTTACGTGTAATAAGTAGTAAGCAAAGATAACATTTTTTTTACACCGTACGCAAACGTTTGTGTTATTTTTTTTTTTAAAGATTTAAAAAGATACTATCTTTGGCCTTTCTAATTTTCAAATCAATTATCTATGTCGCCAACTAAAGGACTGTATCTCAATGATTTATGGGACGAAAAAGTAGTAAAATTACTTAAGAATGACCAAATTAAATTACTACTTTATCGTTCAAATCTTTTAGGGAGTGACTTGAGGGTGACAAATTTTGGGGGGGGGAACACCAGTTGTAAAGTGAAGCAACGGGATCCGCTTACCAAAAAAATGATTGATGTCATGTACGTCAAAGGGTCTGGTGGTGACCTAGGAACCATAAAACGCAATGGGCTAGCAGGTTTATACATGGAAAGATTAAATAATCTGAAATCCATCTATCGGGGTAGGGCACATGAAGATGAAATGGTCGCACTTTATCAGCACTGTATTTATGATTTGGATTCTAGAGCACCTTCTATAGATACAGCACTTCATGCTTTTTTACCTTTTGCACACGTCGATCATCTACATCCCGATGATGTAATTGCCATCGCAGCCGCCAAAAACTCTAAACAGTTAACGAAGGCTATTTGGGGAGACAAAATGGGTTGGGTGCCTTGGCAAAGACCTGGGTTTGAGTTGGGGATGATGCTTTCCAAACACTTTGAAGAGAACCCTAAGATAACGGGCATTATTCTCGAAGGGCATGGTATTTTTACCTGGGGTGATACTGCTTATGAATGTTACAAAAATAGTATCGATGCACTGAATAAGGCGACAAGATACTTGCGTAAAAATAAGAAGAAAAGACCTACTTTTGGAGGGCAAAAAGTGAAGCCCCTTGCGGGCAAAAATAGAAAACAACAGGCAGCTGAAATCGCGCCTATTCTTAGAGGATTGGCTTCTAGCGAACAACTAATGGTTGGGCATTTTTCCGATAATATTAATGTATTAGAGTTTGTTAATAGCAAGGATATCAGTAAGTTAGCACCTATGGGTACATCTTGTCCAGACCACTTCTTGCGAACCAAAATCAAACCACTAGTCCTAGACATAAAATCAACTGATGATGTCAATTCTTCTGCGGTAAGAAAGAAAATTGCAAAGCAGTTTGCGGACTACAGATTGGATTATAAAAAATACTATAAAAATCATAAACGGAAAAATAGCCCCGCAATGAGGGACCCTAATCCTGTCGTGATTCTTTACCCAGGGATTGGTATGTTCACTTTCGCAAAAAACAAACAGACTGCGAGAGTAGCTGCTGAATTTTACCTAAACGCCATCAATGTGATGAGAGGTGCCGAAGCTGTTTCTTCTTATACTTCGCTACCTTTACAAGAAGCATTTGATATTGAATATTGGTTGTTAGAAGAGGCAAAATTGCAACGTCAACCTAAAGAAAAACCGCTTTCCAGAAAAGTAGCTTTAGTCACTGGAGCAGGGGGAGGGATTGGTTTTGCGATTGCTAGGAGATTGGTGGATCAGGGAGCGGTAGTTGTTTTATCGGACATCAATGAAAAGAACCTCAATATTAGTGCAAACGATTTCTCAAAAGACCAATGTAGAACATTTGTGGCTAATGTGACTGATTCAGATTCCGTCAAAGCAGCTTTTGATTATGCCTGCCTTGAGTTTGGGGGCGTAGATATTGTTGTTCATAGTGCAGGTGTGGCGATTTCTCAGAAATTAGAAGATACGACCGAAAAAGATTGGGATTTCCTTCAGGACATCTTGGTGAAAGGTCAATTATTCTTGGCTCAAAATGGCGCCAACATTATGCGTAAGCAAAAGACGGAAGGGGATATCGTCAACATCGTTAGCAAAAATGGATTGGTAGCCGGCCCAAATAATGTCGGTTACGGAACTGCCAAAGCTGCTCAGTTACATATGTCCAGACTACTGGCAGCAGAGCTAGGACCTGACAAAATAAGAGTGAATTCGGTCAACCCAGATGCCGTAATTGTAGGTAGTAAGATATGGGAAGGAAAATGGGCGGCAGGTCGTGCCAAAGCATACGGAATCAAAGTCAAAGACCTCCCAGCTCATTACGCGAAAAGAACTTTACTTAATGAGATAATTCTGCCAGTGGATATAGCTAAAGCCGTCGCTTCTTGCTTAATCGACCTAAGAAAAAGTACTGGCAGTATCATTAATGTGGATGGAGGGGTCGCTGCTGCATTTGTGCGGTAGCTCCCTGCGGTCGCGTTCAAATGCTTCCCTGCGGTCGCGTTCAAATGCTTCCCTTCGGTCGCGTTCAAATGCTTCCCTGCGGTCGCGTTCATTTGCTTCCCTTCGGTCGCGTTCAAATGCTTCCCTTCGGTCGCGTTCAAATGCTTCCCTTCGGTCGCGTTCATTTGCTTCCCTGCGGTCGCGTTCAAATGCTTCCCTTCGGTCGCGTTCATTGCTCCCTGCGGTCGCGTTCATTTGCTTCCTTCGGTCGCGTTCAAATGCTTCCCTTCGGTCGCGTTCATTTGCTTCCCTTCGGTCGCGTTCAAATGCTTCCCTGCGGTCGCGTTCAAATGCTTCCTTCGGTCGCGTTCAAATGCTTCCCTTCGGTCGCGTTCAAATGCTTCCTTCGGTCGCGTTCAAATGCTTCCCTGCGGTCGCGTTCAAATGCTTCCTGCGGTCGCGTTCAAATGCTTCCTGCGGTCGCGTTCAAATGCTCCCTTTGGTCGCGTTCATTGCTCCCTGCGGTCGCTGTTTAAATGCACTTTTAAGAATGGCATTAAACTAGGTTTGGATTACCTATCCGCCTGTACTTCCAAATCCACCTTCACCACGCGTTGTGTCAGACAGTACTTCTACCGACTCCCAAGTGACTTGTGTGTATTGTGCGATGACCATTTGTGCGATTCGTTCGCCAGGTTCGATGGTTTGAGGATCTTTTGATAAATTGGCAAGAATGACTTTTATTTCTCCTCTATAATCACTGTCGATGGTACCGGGTGCATTGAGGCAAGTAAGCCCTTTTTTGATGGCTAGACCGCTTCTAGGGCGTATTTGTGCTTCTGTACCAATAGGTAGTTCGATGTAAAGCCCCGTAGAAATGAGTGTCCTTTCCATGGAGCCCAAGAGGATGGGATCGGTGATATTCGCTCTAAGATCCATGCCTGCGCTTCCAATTGTTTCGTATTGGGGAAGTGGAAGAATAGATTTGTTGATTACCTTAATTTTCATTTTATCAATTTTATGTTGTCTCTTATCCAAACTGCTTCTCCAAATCCTCCAATTTTAATTTAATGAAGGTTTTTTTGCCTGTAGGACTTGCCAGAGGCATGGAACAAGCAAAAAGTAGATCAATGATTTCTTTCATTTCTTTTTCCGAAAGGAGTTTACCTGTTTTGATGGCGGCGCTAGAAGCCATGGATCTAGCGATATTTTCACGATGGTCCAATTCTAGTTCAAGATTATCTTGATATTGACCTAACAAAGTTTGGATGGCTTGGGTTGGATTTTCTTCCATATCTGCTGGGATGCCATGCACAATGAAACTATTATTACCAAAGTCTTCAATTTGGAAACCCAGTAATTGCAATTCTGGAATCATCGCCTTCATCAAAATCGCTTCATCGGTAGAAAGGGTGACCGTGTCCGGAAAAAGCTCTTTTTGCGTAAGCATCTCTCCTCCTTGAAAGGCGTTATAATATTTCTCAAATAAGATGCGTTGGTGCGCACGTCGTTGATGAATAAGGACAAGTCCAGATTTTATTTGACTGGCAATGTACGTATTATGAATTTGAAAAGGGCCTCTTGAATCGGGTTCTGTATCTATACTTGATTGTTCTGTAAAAGAATTTTCTCCAGAAGTCCTTGTCGTAAAGGATTGATTTTTAGCGTCCTGAGCCTGTTCTTCTATCTGGATGACGGTGCCATCAGGGTCGATGATGGGCAAGATTTTCTCTAGACCCGAATATAATTTTTCCCAATTTTTGGTATTGCCGCTACCACTATTTTGTGGAAAATGAGGCGTTTGGATTTCTTGATTTCTAGTCGTTTTTGAAGACTGCGTAAAGCCCATGCCAGGCTGGTGATCAAAATCTAAAGTAGGGGTGATATGATGCTTGCCTAAAGCATGGCGGACTGCTACCTTGAGATAATTGTATACAATCCGTTCGTCTTCAAATTTAATTTCTTGCTTGGTGGGATGTACATTAATATCAATTTGTTTAGGGTCGATATCAATAAATAGGATGTAA
>CAYRVZ010000223.1:0-5236 GCA_964427815.1 uncultured Saprospiraceae bacterium
CCCTAATTTTTAAGAGATGCTTCCTTCGGTCGCGTTCATTGCTTCCTTCGGTCGCTTTGTCTGAATCGATATGAAATGCAAGAAAAAAGCAGGGCTAGTATAGAGGTCAATTCGTCAGTTTGCTACGCTGTAAGTTATCGGTTAGGAAAGGCAGAGAATTTAACTCTGCTAAGTAAAAAGCACCTTCGAATTATTTGAAGGCGCTTTTTTTCTTTATTGGGACTTAGGAGATTGTCTATTGTGATTCCAACCTAATTTAATTGGTATTAAGCTATTCCATTTTTGTTCTTGACCAAATTTGACCGCCAGTCTAAAGACGGTATCCAATACAGGATATGTTCAAGTATGTTTTGAAGGGCGTACTTTCCAGCCGATGCAATCGGATTAGTACGCGGTCTTATTTTTTCTTAAGTAATTCAGCGAGTTTGTCTTCTAGTTCATACTCGTCACCACTGACATAACCAGAATGCCGATAAATGATATTTCCTTCCCCATCCAATAAGAAAGTTTCAGGAATAGTCATGAAATTAAGGGCTGTTTGTAATTCATTACCTGGGTGATTAAGAATGATGTAGTCCCATCTCTTTTGGCTGACAATCGTTTTTACTTTTGGGAGTGTACGAGCATTATCCGTAGAGATGGCTACTATTTCTAGGTCATACTTCTCTTGCCAGTCAGGATATAGTTCCGCCATATTGGTTAATTCAAGCTTACAAGGCTTGCACCAAGTTGCCCAAAAGCTGATAAGCGTAGGTTTGCCATTTTTGACATAGTCCGTCAAGTCAATGCTCTTGCCTTGTAGATCATAAACTAAAGCATTGGTCGGAAATTGAGTCTTTTGTCCGAAAGTAGTCAAAGACGTAAAAAAGACTAGTACAAAAAGAAGGTTTAGACGCTTCATTGGTTTTTTTTAAAAATTTGTTCATCAACTACACAACAGGTATTGTGTAGTTGTAAAGTTTTAGTAACTTTGATGGTACAAATATACCCCTTTAGCCACAAGGCAAGAACTTTTATGAACAAATTAACCATTGATTAACGTCTTGAAATAAGATTTCCCCTTTTGGGAAGCGTTAATGCAAATCAAATTTTATTTTTTATGAAAAGATTTCTAACCTTGATTGCGTTAGCAATAGTTTGTACATCATCCTATGCGCAAGATAAGCTAATTGTGGGAGGTAGTATTGTTGCCAATGCCAACTTTTTTATGCCCGATTCAACTATTGGCGCATTGAATACGCCCCAATATGATCACCAGCAATTTGGCTCTGACTCTTGGGTTTCTTTGACCGCAGCCTACAAAGGCTTTGAAGGCGGCTTCCGTTTTGACATGTTTAATAATTCTAATTTAATAGATCCAAATGGATCGTATTCAGACCAAAAAATAGGACGTTGGTTTTTGCGCAAGCAAATTGATAGATTCAAGGTTGAGGCAGGATATATATATGATCAGATAGGGTCTGGTATTATATATCGCGCCTATGAAGTACGAGCATTAGCTATAGATAATGCGCTCTATGGAGCAAAAGTCGGATATGATTTGACCCCCGATTGGAAAGTTACGGCCTTTGCAGGCAAACAAAAAAATAGGTTTGAAACCTACTCGACCACGATAAAAGGAGGAACGATTTCAGGGTATTTTAAGTTAGATTCCATGGGTAAGTATGCGATGAGTCCTGGGTTTGGCATCTTATCGAAAACGCTATCGGACAGAACGATGAAAGGTATTGTATCCGCTATTTCAACATTTACGCCTGAGGATAGTATTGGGGCCGTATATAATACACACGCCTTTTCGGTATATAATACTTTAAGTGCGGGCAATTTCTCTTGGTATGTTGAAGGAGCTTATAAGACCAATGAGGTGATGTATGATCCACTAGTCGTAAAACATAATTGGGTAGGGGCTAATTCTTTGGGGCGTTTAGTAAATAGGACCGGGACCGTATTCTATTCAACGTTAACGTATGCACAGCGAGGATTGGGCATCACTTTAGAAGGGAAGCGGACTGAAAATTTTAATTATCGAGTAGATCCTTTTGTGACCCTAAATCGGGGTTCTATTAACTTCTTACCACCGATGGCTCGGTCTAATACATACACTTTAAATTCTTATTATTCAGCCGTTACTCAAGAGTTTGGCGAACAAGGTTTTCAAGTGGATATCAAGTATTCTCCTAGTAGAAAAATGAATTTTGGATTAAATTATTCCAATATTCAAGATTTAAAAGGAGCGCAATTATATCAAGAGGTTTTTGCGGATTTCTCCTATAAGTATAAGCGTAAGTGGACACTGACTACAGGTGTGCAATTGCAAGAGTATAATATTGAGCGATATTATAATGAACCTGGTGTTCCTAACATTGAAGCGATTACTCCTTTTGTAGAATTTTTGTACAAGCTTTCTCGCAAGAAATCTGTGCGCATGGAACTGCAATACATGAATTTATTAAAAGAGGAAGGGCATGATGAATTGCCTCATACTGGAAATTGGGTGTTCGGTTTGTTAGAGTATAATATTGCCCCTCATTGGAGTATTTCTTTGTCGGATCGAGTGAATGTCGTTCCAGGAGAAACTTCATACGAAAATACAACTACTGGCAAAAAGGATCAAATTCATTATCCACGTGCAGATGTCTATTATACGACAGGTTCTAAACGGTTTGGTTTAAGTTATGTGAAGCAGGTGGAAGGGATTGTTTGTACAGGTGGAGTCTGTAGGTTAGAACCCGCATTCAGTGGAGTTAAGCTTTCTATTAACGCTTCTTTTTAAGCTTTCGCAAAAAATGATTTCAAAAAATAGACTCATGAAAAAATTATTACTGTTTTTTAGTTTGATTATATGGATGGCTTCTTGTACAGAGAATCCGCCTGTTATCCCTGCCTTAAATGGAGGCGGCGGCGGTAATGTAGAAGGAGAACGTAAAGTACTCATTGAAGAATTTACGGGCGTGCAATGTGTGAACTGCCCTGACGGAAGCTCAGAGATTCAAAATTTAATTGCTTTGCATGGGGAGCGTTTGATTGCGGTGTCCATACATGCTGGTTTTTTCTCTAAGCCCTTGGACGAAAGTACGACGGACTTTCGAACAGCAGATGGCGATGCACTCTCAGACCTTTTTGGAGAAGCACAATCTTTCCCCTCTGCGATAATTGATCGTAAAGATTTTGGAGGGAGTGGGGGAGACATTCATGTCAGTAAGGCTTCTTGGGCAGGTCATATCCAAAGTGAATTAGACGAGAAACCTCAAATGAACATCGCAATAGAATCAAATTATTCAGAGGTAGACAGAAAGCTAGCCGTTGCCGTGAATGTAGCACCACTAGAAGACTCATCGGATCCATGGTTTTTGACAGTTATGCTGGTTGAAAATGATGTTATCAATGCCCAATTATTACCGACGGGGGTAAAGACGGACTATGTTCATAAGCATGTATTTAGACGACTTTTATCTAGTCCGACCACTGGAGTTTCACTTGGCGAGAGTTTTGTTACGGGTCAAAAAGTTGAAAAGACTTTTTCAATTACTGTGGACGAAAATTGGAAAGCAAATGATTGCCATATTATCGCTTTTGTTCACCAATTTGGATTGGACAATAATGTACTCCAAGCGGAGGAGGTGAAGATGAAGTGATAGCCATTTTGATTGTGGAGCGATAGACTCAAATAGGAGGAAGGATAGCCTTTCTTTGCACAATGTTAATTGTGTATTAATTATTATCAAACTCAAAGAGACTTTGTTGTTTTTTGTACCTTGCAGCATGGTTAAACGGTATGTGGTTATATTGATTTCGGTTTTTGGGCTTTTTTGCGCAAGCTGCACGCCTGTCAAGCAGGATACTACAGAGAATAATTTTGATGATCTAGTCAAGACTTATGAGCCAAAAGACAGAGATGTATGGCAAAAACCCGACGTAATCTTTGATATTCTAGGGGATATGACGGGTAAGACGATAGCAGATGTGGGGGCAGGTACCGGCTATTTTTCTATTCGGCTTGCGCCAAAATCAGCTAAAGTACTAGCATTAGAGATAGATCCCCGTTTTATAAAGTATATTGATTCGGTTAAATTGACAGTTTTAGAACCCGAAATATCTGCTAAGCTTGAAACAAGGCTGGTCGGTAAACTAGATCCAAAATTAAAGCCCACTGAGGTCGATGATGTATTAATCGTTAACACTTTTGGGTATATCAAAGATAAAATTACTTACCTAGAGCGCTTGCAAAAGGGGTTAAAAAAAGGGGGACGTATCTTGATCGTAGATTACCGAAAGGAAAATAGTTCCCAAAAAGGGTTTTCGAATTATCTAGTGACTTACACGGAAGTAGAAAAGATGCTAGAACAAGCCGGTTTCAAACGTTTATTGACGGATAATTACTCTTTGGATTATCAGTATGTGATCATGGGTGAGAAAAAGTGAAGCATGCTTTTCTTCGCGTCTTCTCTTTCCACATCTAGTTCTACTCAGAGCCTTCTCAGTTCCCTATCTCCACATCTAGTTCTACTCAGAGCCTTTACGTTCCTCTCTCTGCATTTGATTCACAACAAAACCAAGTATGAGTAGTTATTTAGATAGAAAAAATAAAAATGTCTCCAGAAAATGCCCTTTTAGTCAAGGCGGTTGACCATTTAACAAAAGCTTTATTAGAAAGAGGCTTGCGTAAAACGCCAGAACGATTCGCGATTCTACGGGAGATATACACCTTGGGGGGGCATTTGGATGCAGAGGATCTCTTTATGCACATGAAGAAACAAAATTATCGAGTCAGTAGAGCTACCGTTTATAACACTTTGGAGTTATTAGTGGAAGTAGATTTGGTTAAAAAACAACAATTCGGCAACAATATCACCCTTTTTGAGAAATCCCTCGGCTTTAAGCAACATGATCACCTTATCTGTACCCAATGCGGTCAAGTCCAAGAGTTTTGTGACCCACGAATCCAACAAACAAAGTCGATGGTCGAAGAATTTATCGACTTTAAAATTACCCACCATAGCTTGAATCTGTATGGCTTGTGTAAGGCATGTATGTGATATAGTCCTATCGTCAAAATACAGAATATTCTATTCTTTAAAGTTAATTTCTTTACCTTTTTTGTTATCTTTGGTTTCACAATTTTTAAACGCATTCTTTTTGAACTTTAATAAATCAAATCATGAAAAAAACTTTACCCTTTCTTTTACCCTTTCTTTTTGCATTTATCGTGCTGTTTACGTACAATGCACAGGCTCAA
>CAYRVZ010000224.1:0-5222 GCA_964427815.1 uncultured Saprospiraceae bacterium
TGGTTGTTCAAGTATTACTTCTACGGTCATTTTGGTAAATGAATTACCCGTTGTAGCACTAGGAAATTATGGTCCTTTGTGCTTAGATTCAGAGGTAATTTCTTTAACGGGTGATCCAGTTGGAGGTGTCTTTTCCGGCAACGGTATGACAGGAAATGTTTTTAATCCTACTGCCACTGGGGCGGGGGATCAGGTCATTACGTACACATATACAGATGCAAATGGGTGTGTAAATGCCTCTTCAATAACGATTGTCGTGAATCCATTGCCCGTATTGGATGCAGGTGTGTATGGTCCTTTTTGTTTGTATGGTCCATCGGTCACGCTTGTAGGAGATCCATTGGGCGGAACCTTTAGCGGTCAGGGGGTAACCAATAATATTTTTAATCCTTCGGATGCAGGCAATGGAAATCATACGATTATCTATACCTATTCAGACCCACAAACAGGATGTACGAATTCAAAGAATACCTCAATTTTGGTCAATGAACTACCAGTGGTCAATGCAGGGACATACGGCCCTATTTGTATTGATGCAGGCATTGTTACACTTGTAGGTGCTCCGGCTGGCGGTACTTTTTCTGGAGACGGTGTATTTGAGAATACGTTTAATCCAGCCCTTGTGGGAGTTGGAAAACACACCATTACCTACCAATATTCGGATGGTAATAATTGTGCAGATGCAGTGACAACTCAAATCACGGTCAATCCACAACCTGTCGTAAATGCAGGCACTTATGCACCTATTTGTAAAGGCAGCGCACCTATTGCATTATTGGGAGAGCCATCTGGAGGAAGTTTTAGCGGAGACTTTGTTGCCAATAATGAATTTAATCCTGTCTTAGCAGGCACCTTCCCAGTTACTTATACTTACACCGACTTGAATGGATGTTCTAATACGGCAACATCTTATATTGTCGTCAATGAATTACCAATGGTTACCATTGAAGATTTTGATCCTGTCTGTATTGATGGGGAGGATATTGCTTTAAGTGCAAACCCAACGGGAGGTACTTTTTCGGGTAATGGGATAAGTGGAAATACCTTTACTCCTTCATTAGCAGGAGCAGGAACACATACTATTACCTATAGCTACACGGATATCAATGGTTGTATGAATATGCCTGCTACAACTATATTAGTCTATCCTTTACCCGTTGTGCAAGCGGGTACGTATGATGCCGTATGTGTCAACAGTGGAGATGTTATTTTATCAAACGGGACCCCTGCTGGTGGTATGTATAGCGGTGAGCATGTGAGCATTATTGATAATCATTATGTATTTAGCCCCACAATAGAAGGGGTGTTTACGATTATTTATTCGTATGTGGATGCAAATGGTTGTGCGGGCATTGCTTCTACGAGCATTACTGTCAATGAATTGCCTGTGGTATCCGCTGGTAGTTATGATCCCGTCTGTATCGAAGATGCAGTTCTCTCCTTAGTAGGTTCGCCGATAGAGGGGACATTCAATGGAACTGGTGTAACGGGCAATACTTTCAACCCAGCAACGGCGGGAGTTGGCGTACATACCATTACATATTCCTATTCTGACCAAAATGGCTGCATGAATAGTGGGTCAACAGCCATCACCGTTAATCCGCTACCTGTTGTTACTATAGAATCATATACCCCAATCTGTATAGACGGATCTAATATTACTTTAGTGGGTACACCAACTGGAGGCACCTTCAGTGGAACTGGCGTCAATGGCAATATTTTTGAGTTAAGCACAGCTGGGCAAGGTACCCATGCCATTACTTACACGGTGATGGATGGCAATGGTTGTATGGGTAGTGCAACGACAGAGATAGTAGTAAATGCATTGCCTGAAGCGCAGGCAGGCATAGATGGTGTATTGACTTGCGCAAATACCTCCTTGACATTAGGGGGAGGAGTTTCTGGTTTAACTTATGCTTGGACAGGTCCTAATAACTATACCTCCTCGATCCAAAATCCAATGATAAGTACACCTGGGATATATAATTTAATAGTCACAAATGGGGCAGGCTGTGTGGCAGGAGATTTGGTGAATGTTACAATTGATACACTTTCTCCCACAGTCGTCCTAAGTACAGATACCGTCGTCTGTGAAGTGGATATCAATAATCCTTTTACCATTTTATCCGATGGGTCTTCGTCGGGTGAGCAGTTTACTTATCAATGGATGTTTCAAAATTTTCCTCCCATAGAAACGACCGACTTAACAGTGAATCAAGCGGGTGTATATCGCTTAGAAATTACGAATACAGATAATGGTTGCTCCTCAATTGATAGTATAGATATTGTCCTAGATACAGTCCCGCCGATTGTGCTTTGCAATGATACTTTAAGCTTCTGCGACAAAGACCTAAATTCAGATAATTGTTTTATTGATTCGATTGTCATTAATTTAGAGACAACTGATAGAAGAAGCTGGACAGGTGCATTTGATTACGTGTTAGAGCTGGATAACGATGGAGATGGTGTATTGGATCAAGTCATTACTTCAACGGATACGGATGCACCCATCATTAATTCTACAATAGGAACAAATGATAGTATTACCATCAGTATTACGTTATATGAAATACATTATGGGGTGCATGAACTCTCCTGGACGATTACGGATGATTGCGGTAATGAGACGGAGTGTATTACCTTGATTGAAGTGAATGATTGTGTCACACCATTAGCGGTTTGTGCAAATCCTTTTACAGTAGATATTACTACGCTTAACGATGAAGGGCATTTGGGTGCCCTGGTGACGATCTCGGATGTTCTACTCGACTATTCTGATAATTGTACACTGACTGAGGAGTTGGTAGCTGGATTTGACGTTACAGGTGCTTTGGATACCACAAAGGTGTTTTTATGTGATTTGGTCGGTAGCACACAAACGGTTATTTCTTTTGTAACAGATACTTCCGCGAATATTGGGGCTTTTTGCTTCTCGTTTGTGACCATTGCAGATCCACAGGATCTATGCACGAATCCTTCCCCTCCTTTCCAAATTATACAGAACACACCGAATCCATTCTCAGAATCTACGGTGATTGAATTTACGATACCCGAAGCTCAAGACATAGACTTATTTATCTATGACTCCTATGGGAAAGCCATTGTCAATAAACGAAAATTCTTTGAGGCTGGCTATAACACTTTTATGGTTAATAATGATGCCTTCTTGTCTTCCGGTATTTACTATTATCAAATTCAAGGGGACATAGAAATAACCCCTATTGAGAAGATGTCCTTTATTAGATTGTAGGTATTATCCTTTCGGAAAAATGAAGTGGTATAGTTGATGGGCTATACCACTTTTTTTTCGACCTGTCAGGACATGGAAAAGCTAAAAAAAATTACAATTCTGGTTATAATTCTATCTAACTAGGGTTCACTCAAAAGTCTTTTCCTTCTGTCTTGGCAATTATATTCTTTGTTGCTCCCCATCCCGATTCCACCCCGCCTGTCCTTCGCGTCTTAGTGCCTTCGCGGTACCTACTCCCCTTTGCTTTTCTTCTTTGGAACGGGGTCCCATCCATGTCCACCCCACGGGTGACAACTGGTAATACGTTTGATGCTGAGCCAAGCCCCTTTGAAAATGCCCCATTCATTTACTGCATCCATTGTGTATTGGGAGCAGGTAGGTTGGTACCGACAGCTTGACCCAAGTAGGGGCGAGATGGCTAGTCGGTAAAACTTAACAGGAAGAAGGAAGAACCAATTCAGAATTTTCATAGATTAGCTTTACGATAAAACCAAAAAGTAGGGCTTTTGTTTTGGGAGATAAAAGAAATATCATTCATCGTTTAAGCGTCAAATCACCTGAATATGTTTTGATTTCCCCATCGTTAAATTCAATTTGTAATTGATAGACGTACACGCCATTCATCAGTTGTTTTTGATGACTTGCCCCATTCCATCCTTTGGTGTTCCTTAGATTAGCTTGCGCAAAAAGGAGACTTCCCCATCTATCGTAAATGCGCATAAGTTTAATATTTTTAATTGTTTTACCATAGACCATGAAGTATTCATTTTGTCCATCTCCATTTGGTGAAAATGTATTCGGGATGAAGACTTCATTTTCGATAGCCATCACTTTTAATGAAATACTTTTTTCTAGGACGCACCCATATTCATCAGAAGTTGAGAAGGTATATACAATGGATTCTTGTGGAGTGGATATGGTAGATAGACAGTCAGTGCAGTCTAGATATAATTCTGGAGTCCAAATATAGTTATTGCCCATAAAATTGAGTTGTGGGTTGAGGGTGATTGCTGCTCCTATGTTGGTGAATATTGAGTCGGTTAAGGTGACGACGTGATTAGAAGAATTAGTAGTTAAAGTAGTGATAGTTAACTGGTTACAGGTTGTGTAGCTGTTGTAAACACCTGGTTCAGTAACTAGAATCCCATCAGGTAAAGGATGAGATTCATTAGGGCATAAATTAGCCAAAATAGAATCAATTTGAAGGGGCATGAAGACGATGTTGTAAGAAATTAAACTATCACATTCTCCTGTACTTGATGGGTGAGTGGCTACGAAAGAGGTGTCTCGAAAATGATACTCCCCTTCAAGAAAAATAGAATCCATGGGGCATAGCTCATAGTCCAAAGAGTACTCCGTATTGAGCACTGTTAACGATAGTTTGATGATGGAATCACATCCGTTATATGCCGTCAATGTAAAGGTGAAATCACCTTCAGTAATAGTAATTGTACCATCAGGGAGCGTGTAAGGGAAGTTTTTCGGACAGATTTGGTCTGTTAAAAGGGTTGGCGGATTGGTTATTGCTTGAGTTACTTCTTTGTTGTATTCATTATTATTTTCGGCTAGTTCAATAATGGAGGAGGTGTTATCAATAAAAGCAGCAAGTACAGCAGGAGAGGAAGTAATTTGGATACTTTGTGTCTCACTTTTGTCAATGGCGATGTCTGCTATCGTTTGGGCGGTGCTGAGTAAAAGACCAGATGTGGTATTTTCATAAAAAGAAATGGAAGTGCCTTGCGGCAAAACATCATTACTATTAAAATTGCGAACGGTAAAAGTAACCTCAGTAAAATCACCATCGCAAGTTTTGAAAGCGGTATCAATGACAATCGTTGCATCTGGTAATTTGTTTTGATAGGAAAGGACCAAAGCATTAAGAAAAATAACATCCCCTCCAGTTTTTATATCTATGGGAATACTAGTGTCATTAATATTTACGAAAGAGCTGATATCAAAAATGTCTAAATCC
>CAYRVZ010000225.1:0-5090 GCA_964427815.1 uncultured Saprospiraceae bacterium
CATTACCGCTTCTTAGTGGAAGGGTGCAGAACACCTTACCGAATATACCTAATGCATCATATAGCGTACACTCATTTTCTTACCCTTTTTGTAGCCGAGTACCTTAAATCCATTTTATTCATTAATTCAAATACGCGAATCACTTCATCTTCACAACCATATTCATCCCTCAGAACTACTATATTTGCCACCGTACCATCGACATTTACATCAAACTGAACAACCATTCGCTCACCTTAAGATGTTTGTAAATAAATTGGGTTAACTTTTTTCAGAACAAAAATCAAGTTTCCTTCTTCCTGGTGAGAATTCTTCACAACCCTGAAAAACTGGCATCCTTGCACCCTTGTTCACAATAGTTTTTTAGCATTCAAGGTATCTTTCTTTACCTCCAGCCTTACGGGAGTTTGAGCAATTATAAGGCTACTATAAAAAAGAGAAATAGTAAAAAGTAAGATTTTCAATTGACAATAGTTTTGTAAAATAAATAGGAAATTAGAACCGTAGCACAGATAGCCAATCAAATAATAAGAATTATTAAAGTTTTTAAAAACTAGCCACCAAGCGCTAAATTATCCTTCCGTATTAGGTCTTTCGCTTTTTCTTCTCTGCCGCAGGAAACAAAATATTATTCAAAATCAATCGATATCCAGGGGAGTTTGGGTGTAAATTTAAGTCAGTAGGAGGATCATTCACCATGTGGCGATAATCTTCAGGATCGTGTCCGCCATAAAAAGTCCAAGTCCCTTGCCCAAAAGAACCATGAATATATCTCGCCTCTTTGACAGACTTCGTTTCTCCTAGAATCAACACGCTAGATTTAATTTGATTCGTTTTAAAGGCAGTGGTCTGACCCATAAAGCCTTTGATGGTGTGGGTATGATTTTGCGTAAGCATACTCGGAATCGGGTCCCATTTGGCTGAAAAGTCGAATAACTTAAAATAATCGACACTGGGATCTAATCTTCTTTGTCCCGTATTATCAATAGTTGAATACTCATACATCAATGGATTACGCTCCAGCTTGAAATCTTTAAAGGCAAAAGTATGCTCATAGTTCAACTTGCCTTGTGCGGCAGGGTCTGGTGGATCGCCGTCGTACATGTAGTCGGCAATGTCAACCCCATTCGCTGCCAATGCGATATCATAAGTATCCGTCGCGGAGCACATCGCAAACATAAAACCGCCTCCGGCTACATAGTCACGGATTTTTTGGGCAACCGCTAATTTCAGTTGGGACACTTTCGCAAAATGATTGCGATGGGCAATTTCTTCCAAACGCCGCACATGTTCTTTATACCAAGGTGTAGATTTATAACTTGCGTAAAATTTTCCATACTGCCCAGTAAAGTCTTCATGGTGTAAGTGCAACCAGTCATATTTTGCCAGCTTCCCATCTAGTACGTCATCATCATAAACCGTTTCATAAGGTATCTCTGCATAGGTCAAAATCAACGTCACGGCATCATCCCAAGGTTGTATCTTAGCTCCCTTAGCCGTAATGTCGGGTGTATAAACGGCTATCTTTGGCGCGACCTCCAAGCGAATAGCTGCCTGGTTCACCTCTGGATTGGCAATTTCCATCTTAATACTTTCCAATTTTCCATCAGGAATAACCGAAAAAGAAATTCCACGTGTCAAGCACTCCTTTTCAAAAAGGCTATTGTGTCGAAAGGCAAAACTTCCTCCTCTATAATTCAATAACCACCACGCAGAACCACCATTATCTAGCACCCAATACGTAATGCCGTATGCTTTTAAATGGTCCTTTTGATCCGTGTCCATCGGGATTAGTATATAGGCACCATAGCTCGCTTGCGCAAAAAAGGCCATCAATAAAAGAACGATAATTTTTTTCATTTCTACTGTCATTATGAATAAGTCTATGCTAAACGCACAAAGGACCTCCCATGTTGGAAAAAATGTATTGTTTATTTAGTACCACTATCCATCTGGAAGATCTACCAAACTTTTAAGCAAAAATATTCCTAACTTGCACAAAACTAATTTTTATGCTTCGTTTCGTTATACTTATAGTCCTGTTGTTTGGTCAAATTGGGCTTTTTGCACAATTCTCAGATGATTTTAATGATGGTGATTTAACCAATCCGGCTTGGCAGGGGGATCTAGCCAATTTCAAGGTGAACGACCAGAAGAATTTACAACTCGCTGCACCCAGTGCGGGCGCTTCTTCTATTTTTGTACCTGTTTTTTATTCAGATTCGACTGTTTGGGAAATGTGGGTAAAAATGGACTTCTCCCCTTCTAAAACCAATCAACTTCAAGTTTACCTGCTTGCGCAAAATTCAGATTTACTTGCGTCAGATGCGATTTATTTAGCATTAGGCGAAAATGGCAATAACGACGCCATCCATGTTTTCGAGAGAAAAGGAGGAGTGGAGACAATACTAGCTTCCTCCGTAGCGGGATCGATCGCAAATGGTCCCATTTTATTAAAGATCGTGATAGAAAAATTAAATACAAACTGGAAATTGTCTATTGATGATACTGGGGGAAACAACCCCATTTTTGTTGCAGATTGGGCATTATCCAGTTTTGAGGGCAATGCTTTTTTCGGTTTCAATTGTAACTATACGGCAACCAGAGTTGATAAATTCTTTTTTGATGATATTAATATCAAAAAATATGAGGCGGATACAAGCCCTCCTTCGTTGGCTACTGCGGAAGTGAACAACGCTCAAGAAATAGAAATAACTTTTAATGAGCCCATTTTGGCTTCGGATCTGATGGTGGATAATTTTCAAATTTCGAGTGGAATTGGCATGCCCGCTGATATCGATATAAATTCCTTTCCTGTAAAATTAATTTTGTCGCAAGACCTCTCCAATGGGCAAACTTACACCCTTACCGCAACAAACATAAAGGACGTATCTGGCAACATAGGCGCTAGTAGTATTGACTTTACTTATGCCATTCCTGAAACGCTCGAACCTTTTGATATTGTCATCAATGAAATATTTCCAGACCCAAAACCATCATTGGGTTTGCCCGAAAGTGAATTTGTCGAATTGTATAATCGCTCTGACAAGGTTTTAAACTTAAAAGAAATAACGTTAATGGTTAATAATTCTGAAAAGGAATTACCTGACTATAAAATGCTTCCGGGTGCTTATGTAACTTTGGTTGATGAGTCGGATATTGGACTTTGGGCCAATTTTGAAAATGTACTAGGTGTGGACTTGCCGGGCTTGAGCAATGCCGGAGCAACCCTCTCTATACAAGCTCAAACCACCATCCACCAAGTAACATACACCTCCAATAGTTATCAAGACAACGATAAGGATGATGGTGGCTGGTCTTTAGAATTAATAAATCCAGACAACCCCTGCTTAGGAGATGGTAACTGGCTGGCTTCCAATAATTTACAAGGAGGCACACCCAGTCAGATGAATAGCGTATTTGACGACACATACAAGACCCAATTGCTTAAAGTGATACAAGTATTCCCCTCCTCAGCAGCTGAAATAGTAGTTATTTTTGACCAAGTATTAGGCAATGATGCGAGTGATGTTTCCCATTATAGTTTCAGCCCTAGTCTAGTTATTTCTGGGGCAACAATCCAAGAGAATCAAGTAGTGCTTTCTTTGGGTAGCAACCTCCAACCCGGCACTATCCATGAGCTAACCGTCGAGTCTAATATTAAAAATTGCATTGGACAAGCGGTGACACAAAGTTCAACTTTTAAAATTGGACTTGCAGAAGCCCCGACAAAAGGAGACCTTATTATTAATGAAATACTTTTCAATCCTATAACAGGAGGAAAGGACTACGTCGAACTTTTTAATACTTCTAATAAGATTATTAATATTAATGATTTGACCATTGCTAATATTAGTGATGCGATTGATGTCAAGCCCATTTTGGCAAGTGGACTATTATTTCCAAATGCTTATGTAGCTTTTACAGAAGCACCTTATCAAGTCGAGGCACAATATGAGACACCAGACACTGTTTGGATCATCGAAAACAAACTTCCGAACTTCAATGATAATGCCGGTAATGTATCGGTCATTTATCAGGGACTGGTCATTGATAGTATGAATTACGATAAAGATATGCATCTAACTTTGATTGCTAATCAAGATGGTGTGGCATTGGAACGAATCAATCCGCATGGCAATTCGACTGAACGAAGCAATTGGATATCTGGGGCAAGCACCACAAACTATGGCACACCTGGATACAAAAACGAACAGTTCACGACGAACGAATCTAGAGGCGAAGACTACATCACCATAGACCGTAAAGTTTGCTCGCCGGATGGCGATGGTTTTGAGGATTTCTTACTTTTTCAATATAATCTACCTGAGTCTGGCTATGTACTAAATGCTCGTGTTTTTAATGCCTCGGGACAATATGTACATCGCTTAGCAAACAATGAATTGCTTGGAGAAAACGGACAGTTCAGATGGACTGGCGAAGATGACTTGGGCAATTCCGTTTCTGCGGGCATCTATGTGGTTCGATTTGAGTTCTTTCAGAGTGATGGAGATAAAGTAGTCGTTCTTAAGAGCTGTGGAATTGTGCGTTAGTCGGAAAAAGATACAAGTACCTAACTAAACCCAAAGCCGGTAACAGACATGCAACATGAGAACGCGCGACCCAGGAAGCATTTGCTGTATTCACAATCAAAAGATAATCCCGCAACTCTCCGTCAAATCCTCCATCAAAATTGGGAGAATTCCCAATACCCACTCGAAGACGATAAATACCGCTAGTGATAGATGTTGGAAGACTAAAAGTGGCCGTTGCCTATCCAACGTGCCTGAAACCAAGTTCGTAAGTCCTATATTATTTTTGACCCACACAGTATAATTTGCATTGGCTAAACCTCTTAATTTAAGTTGGTAGTCATTTCCCTAAGACCATCGTTAAAGAAAACTCTGCAAAGTTATTATAGCCATCGTGTAGTATTGGTTTTTACCGCAGCCCAATAGCAAAAATTGAGGGTTTTAATCAATTAAACATTGACACTAAGAAAATGGAAATAAGTATCACAGGCCATCCAAATCTAAACTCAACAGCAGTATTTTTTTTGCGTTAAGAGCAGAAAAAAGCCGAATACAAAC
>CAYRVZ010000226.1:0-5078 GCA_964427815.1 uncultured Saprospiraceae bacterium
CAAAAAGCAGCCTTTTTTTACCATTAAGAGCATTAAGGGATTAAGAGGATTAAGAGATGGATTTCAAAAAGCAGTCTTTTTTTAACCATTAAGGGCATTAAGGGATTAAGAAGATTAAGGCATAAGCGATATAGGGGAACGTTTAGGGCATTATTCCACCAGTAATCGACCGACATAGTATTCACTATCTGTATTGACCTCAATGACATAAACCCCTTTCGGTAAATGCCTTGCGGGGATAGATTCGCCAGAATGTATAGCCTTTTGAATGAGTAATTTTCCAGTAATATTAAAAATAGATAGCTGCCCTTTTGAATCTAATTTACCAAAAAAAGGTTGGAAGTAATCCCTAGTTGGATTAGGTTCTATTTTTAAAGTCAAAACAAGTTGTTCTGTGGCATACACCCCAACAGGTGAAGTTAAATTTGTCTTGAAAGCGGTGATGCCACCTCGTTCGTTCCCCAGTATTAGTTCTCGTTTTCCATCATTGTTGAGGTCAATAAAGTCGGGATAAATGTTGCCACCATCCTTTAAAGAACCATAATCTTCTGAAACTTTTGTAAAGTCCGTATTTAGGTTGTTCTCAATATCTGTGTATTCGTAGATTTGACCGCTTTGACTCCCAACAAACAACTTGAAAATTCCATTTTCTTTCCACAGTCTAGGGACACTATAACCGGTGACATTGCCAGTGATTCGGGTATCCACCGCCCCCCAGAATGGGTTGTTTGGGGCGATTGTTTGGTCAGAGTTAAAGTCAGGATTAGTGGTCGTTCCGATGTTTTTAAAGAAATTAACATTGCCGTTTCTTTCACCAATAATGAGGTCAGTCAATCCATCTTCATCAACATCAACCATAAAAGGAGTTGCCACTAATCCGACATCAATGTTTTTATAAGGAAAGATGGCTTGCGCAAATTGCATAGGTTGATTCGCGCCAGCCGTATTTTCAAAATAATACATTTCTCCTAGGTATACTCCAACCAATAAATCTAAATCTCCATCCCCATCTAAATCTCCAAAATTAGGCGTAAAATTCCAATGTTCAGCGGATTCCGATTTTAAGGATAAGTAGTCCTCATCCACCAATTCAAATTTTGGCGTATTATAAGAACCAATATTTTTGTACAACATTAACCGACTATCTAGTGTGCCGTTTGGTTCAAAAAATGTGTTATTGCCAATCAACATATCAGATAATCCATCTCCATCTATATCTGCAAAAGTTGGATAAGCGCCAGTGCCTAAATCCAACATTTCGCCAACTAAAAAATCGTTTTGGATAAATTCAAATTGACTGTTGTTGTCTGTTTTTCGATACAACCAGGCATTTTCTCTACTTTGCGAAAGCCCGTCTGCATTGGGTGCACTCAGGACGTCTTCTTTGCCATCATGGTCTATATCTACTCCGAAAATACCCGGAAAAACGGGAATTTCAATAGGATGGTAAGCTGGAAATAGGGTATCTTGATCCGTCATAAAGGCTTTGTCGGGAGTCCCCGTATTAAACAATAAAACCACATTATTAAAAGAGACATCTCCAAGAAATAATTCTTTCTTTCCATCCAGATTTAGATCCATCGCTAATAGGGTAGAGCCTGCGTGACGATCAGATATACCTCCACTTATAAAGGCTTCTGCACAAGCATCTGGATTATTGCTAAGAGTAATCTTGGTCGATTGACCACTTTCGTAAAATTTACCCCAACAGGGATCTTCTTTCTTAAAAATTAAAGTATCATTTCCATAGCCTTGTTCCTGCGACAAGTTTTTGAAGTAAATAACATGGCCACCGTTAGACGCAAAAGTCAATATGTCCTCATCACCATCATTATCTATATCCGAAAAAGTGGGAATGTCAATACTGCTGACATATAAGTTGATCGGGTTGTTAGCTCCTTGATAATATAATACATCAAAATTTTGCCCGAAGGATAATTTTGTAAAAGCCAGCTTGTTATTCTTCCAATAGCCTTTGTGTACTTCTATGCCTGCAATACCCAGCTCGGTGGTAAAAGCAAATATATCGGGCGCACCATCTTGATTATAGTCACGTAGGATTGCCCATTTATTTAGGTGGGGAAAATACTCGAGCAAGTCGGGCGCAAATTCATACTTCATTCCACTTTGATATTTAAAAGCGGTCATTGCATTGCCTGCTCTATCGAATACAAATAAATCTTGAACGCCATCATTATCCAAATCTACACCTGAAAATTGGGGTAAATTAAACCCTCCAGCTAATGCCAAAGGCAATTCTTGACCATTTTCAATGATAGGAAAAGTGGCCCTTTCTAAAGTTTGTCCCAATAAAAAGAAAGGAATTAGTCCCAAAAGTGCTATAAATATTGTATTCTTGCTCATTGATTATTTTTTTCCGAAAGGGAGAATTGATGACCTACCAAACATTAAAACGAACATGAAGTTTATACTGTCCTTTTTATTCGCGCTTTTTTTGCCTTTCGCTTCACTTTTGGCGCAAGTAAATGACTACAATGTCCAAACGTTAAAAGAGGAAGGGAATTATTTCTTACTCATCAATTCTGCCGATACAACAAAGGAACAAAATTTTTGGATAAATGGCGAAACGAAGCACCTAAAAATCCAAAAGGGTCGTGCCAAAATACCCACCAAAATAACGAAGGAAGGTAAGTTGTTTGTCTTCAAAAAAGATAATAATATTCAGATTTATCATTTTTCCGAAAGGAAAAATGGGACAATTCGGACAAAAAAGATACCGCTTTGGTACTCGATTATCCCTCCATTAATGGCTATAATTCTGGCACTTGGTTTTAAGGAAGTAGTTATCAGTTTGTTTTCGGGCGTATGGGCAGGGGCTTTTATTGCGGGAGGACTTAGGTTTGATTCTTTCTTTTATTTCATCCAAAGCTTTTGGAATACCATCACGAAATACATCCTCCTAGGTTTGAATGATACTGGGCATTTATCCGTCTTAGTATTTTCGGTGATGATAGGCGGTATGGTCGCTATTATTTCCAGAAATGGGGGTATGGCTGGAGTCGTCAAATCACTGACTCGATATGCCAAAACCCCTAGGTCTGCTCAGTTCATTACCTGGCTTTTAGGGGTGGCTATCTTCTTTGATGACTATGCCAATACCTTGATTGTGGGCAATACGATGCGCCCTGTAACCGATAAATTTAATATCTCCAGGGAGAAGTTGTCCTTCATTGTGGATGCAACCGCTGCGCCCGTATCAGCCATCGCTTTTGTTACGACATGGATAGGGGCGGAGCTGGGGTATATTGATTCTGGCTTGGCTGGATTAACTAATTTTACTTCCGACTTGACCCCTTATGCGGTCTTTTTAGCCTCTTTGAAATATTCTTTTTACCCAGTTTTTATTCTTGGTTTTATGTTGATGCTTATTCGCAGCCAACGGGATTTTGGCTCCATGTACAAGGCGGAACATCGGGCTAGAACTACTGGTGCAGTATCAGGTACAGCCATAGATCCTGAATCGGTAGAAGATTTGGACGATATGGATCCTGTAGAAGGAGCGCCCCTACGTGGGTACAATGCGGCAATTCCTGTTTTGACTGTGGTTGGTGTAACGTTGTTTGGTTTGATTCATACAGGGATGGAGTCTTCAGCAGCTTCCCTTGCGGAAAAAGGAGTCATACTCAATACAGGCTCTTGGAGTGAAATTTGGACAAATTTGGGTTTGTTGAATGCAGAAGGTAATACGAGTACCGTTGTTAAGGTAGGAAAAATTATTGGAAGTGCAGACTCCTATGTGGCTTTACTATGGGCCTCGGCAAGCGGTATTTTTGTAGCGGCACTGATGACGGTTTTTGGAAGGATTATGAGCATGAAGAAAACAATGGAAACAATGGTCGAAGGTTTTAAAACCATCATGCCAGCTTTGATTATTTTGACGCTTGCCTGGGCTTTGGCGATGACAACTAGTGAATTGCACACTGCTGATTTTCTTACGGAAATGATGCAGGGCAATGTGTCGCCCTATATGGTGCCAGCGATTATATTTGTCTTGGCGACGGTGATTTCGTTTTCGACGGGCTCTTCTTGGAGTACGATGGCAATCCTGTATCCGATAGCCATCCCGACGACATGGGCGATCAGCCAAGCGGCTGGATTGCCTCAAGATGTTAGTCTGGAATTATTATTGAATGTCGTAGCTACTGTTTTGGCTGCTTCGGTCTTGGGGGATCATTGTTCGCCAATTTCGGATACAACGATTTTAAGCTCATTGGCTACCCGATGTAATCACATTGACCATGTACGGACACAGATGCCTTATGCGTTGACTGTGGGAGCGGTGAGTTTAGCAGCGTGCACGGCTTCGGCCTATTTGGGTGGCGGCGGTTGGATATCTGCTTTATTATTCTTAGTAGGATTTGTGTTGTTGTATTTGATTCTGCGCGTGTTTGGACGAAATCCTGAGACTGTAGTTGAGGAGGAATGACCGCTAGGGGGTCGAATTTGGGAATAAACAAAAAACGGAATAGCGAGTACCATTCAAATTTGGGCGGAATTACGGTTGGCATTGCATTGCACGACCCAACGCGCATGTCAACCACGGTTTTGGGATTATAAAATCAGGTACCAAACCCCACTTAAAAGTTTAGAGAAATGATACAGATAGCCCACTTGAAAATTATTCAAATGTTTAGCGGAATGAATTAGAAAAAAGGGCTACCTCTTACGAGATAGCCCTTTTATTTTAGAATTTTAAACTAGAACTAGAAACTAGAAAAACGGAAAGTTGACGTTTCGTATCCATTGTCTAATATTAAATTATAAACGCCTTCCGTCAAATCAGAAGCAGGTATTGTAATGATATTACTGCCTTTACGACCTTCATAAGATTGTTGGAAAACAATTTGTCCCAGTACATTTACAATTCTTAATACTACTGGGTCGGATTTGTCAGACTGGTAGCTCACATTAAATGTTGCTCCATTGACTGGATTGGGGTAAACATTAGTAATACCTACCCGTGTAAAATCAACGGATACCACTTTAGAATAAACAAATTGTCCATCAATATCTATCATCTTCAAGCGGTAGTAATTGATTCCTTCAGAGGGATTTGC
>CAYRVZ010000227.1:0-5029 GCA_964427815.1 uncultured Saprospiraceae bacterium
TTTGGGAAATTGATAAAAGTCGAGATACTGTTATTGCAGGTTTTGATTGTCAATAGTCCGTGACTTACGGCTTGGTACTTTCCAACTTTAGTTGTTCAAATTCATGATATTAATCTGGACGGTGTAAAAATAAACAGCAATTGAAACTACTAAAAGTAATATTATTTTTGCTCTTGAGTTGGGCTTCTTTTGCGCAAGCCAACCTGTCAGGAGTCGTTATCATCGAAGAAGATAAAAGCCCAGCATCAGGCGCATTCGTAAGCCTCGTGTTAACCGACTCTGTTTCCATGAAAAAATTTACAGCAGCAGATGGAAAAGGAAATTGGCAGATTAAAAATATTCCGAAAGGAGATTACTTGCTGAATGTCAGGTACTTAGGGAGAAAAGAATTGTTTTATCCTATCTCGGTAAGTGATGGAGATAGCTTGCATGTAATCCTAAAGCTTCAAGCGGATGCCTTGCTACTACGTGGCATGGAAGTCACAGGCGATGCCATTGGGATTACCCAATCCGGTGATACGTTGAAGTTTAATTTAAAATATTTTTCATCGGGTACAGAAATCAGCTTGGGTGATGTTCTAAATCAATTGCCTGGCGTAGAAGTAGCAGAAGATGGTACTGTAAAATACGCAGGAAAGAAAGTCGATAAGCTACTCGTCCACGGCAAGGATTTTTTGAATAATAAACACAAATTGGCGACAGGAAGCATTCGTGCCGATCAGTTGGAAGGAGTGCATTTAATTAATGATTATCGCAATAGCAAAGACATCGAAACCAAAAAATCAGGTAAGGTCGCATTGGATGTGCGTATCAAAAAAAGTGAGCGAGAAAAGTGGTCTGGACAATTACAGGTATTGGGTGGTTACGATAAAAAATGGTCAGGAGACCTAGGCGCATTTAAAGTTAGTGACAAACTCGGTGCCACCCTTTTTGCGAAAGCGAATAATACAGGAGAGCAAACGATGTCGGCTCAAGATTATCTAGGATTGAAGGGGTTTCAATTGGCGAATAAAATGAAAAGCAACGGCACTATTGAGGATCTTTTACCTAAGATTTTTAGAGTATCTCCGCAAACGACCAAAAATTTGGATGCGATTTTTGCAGGTGGGATTGACTATGATTTTAATGAGGCAAAATCCATTAAAGGAGATTTTATCTTGGCGCAATTGAACCGAAATGAGCAAGAATCTTTTCGTAGGGATTATTTGGGGACGCAGGATGTCTGGAATGGCAAGCAACTGACGGAATCTGCTCTGCCTATTGTAAGTGGTCGTATCCTTTCGGAAAATAAATTAAGCAAACAATTTTTTATAAAAGTGGGTGTGAGTGCCAATTATGAAAAAAATGATTTTGATAAGCAGATTAAAGGGGACTACAATATACAAAAATTTGAGTTGTCCAATCGTCAAACAAAACAGCAATGGGGGTTTGTGCCAGAACTACAAATAAAGTATTTTCCAAGTGATAAGATACGGACAAGATGGCAAGTTTCTTACGCCACGGATAAGAAGCACCAAGCGTTGGGCTTGACAGATATTGCGCCTTTTTTAGGCTTGAATTTGGCATCGCAAAATGGACTATACCGTTTTGAGCAATCAATGAAGTATCGGGCTCAAAACATGGTGAGTTTTGCAGATGTTACCTATGAATTAAAAAAAGCTTGGTATTGGGGTGTAGAAGCCACTAATGAAATAGGTCGATACCAAAAAGAATATGTGGCGGCAGCACCATCATTTTCGGGTCGGGTAGAGCTTGCGCAAAATCTTAATTCCTATAAGCTTAAGTTGGTCTTGGATACCACCAATTGGTTGATTAAAACGGGTTTGTCTCTCGTGGATAATCGGGTGCAATTACATTCCGAAAAAGAAAAACTGCCTTTGAAGTTAAGGCCCAACCTGACGGTAAAGTACTTATTTAGCCGGCATACTTTTATTATGTTCACCCTAAATACAAATGTAGAAATGGCTTCAGAGCAATATGGGCATTCTATCTTGGAAGCAGTGGATAGCCGACAAATTCAGGCTTATGACATTGACTGGCAAAAAAGCAGTACACGACAAAGCTATGCACTCAGTTATCTGAAATTTGGACTTGGACGTGGACGGTTGATTCATGCGGTGGCAACTTATTCGTCCGTGCAAAATCCAATTGGAACGAGTATCGTGGGGCAGACAGATTATACCCAGATGGAATTAATTCGTTTGCCCGAGCAAAAAACAATGACCCTAAGACTGACTTTTAGGGATCGGGTGACTAGATGGCTTTTTGCGAAAGTGAAGTATAGTTTGATGGATATGGATGGGTTCAGTGCCAATCAAAGCGAAATTTCAGGCTTTCATAGGACTAGTCACAATTTTAATATTGGACTTTCGTCAAAATGGAAAAAGAAAATCAATTATAAAATTAATTATTCTTTGAATTTTACGAGACAGCGATTTGGGGCCAATCAAACGGCAAGGCAATATGTTAATCACATCCCCGAAATCGAATTGAGTTATGGAAGCAAGGAAGGTTTCTTATGGACAAGCAATTTGGGATATAGACAGTCTTCCACGCAGTCTGCTTTCGCACAAAATTGGAAATTGGACACGGATATTACCTACCAATTTAAAAAAAGCCGACTTCGCTATTTTATTAAAGGACGCAACCTACTCAACCTTGTGCCTACAAAACAAATCAGCGTTCGTTTTAATCCCACTTTTATTGAAGAATTAACCTACCAAACTTTTCCTGGTTTCATTTTGATTGGATTATCCAGATCGTTTTAGGGCACGCCCTAACCGAATGTCTCAGAACGCAAAGCACATGTCCCCCGCAGACGGGCCGCTGGCAGAGTTTTTAGGGTGAATGGTCACGACATTCCACATGACAATATGAATCGGTACTCAGAGACGTATGGAGGTGGTTTTTTGGAAATCGAAGGAATGCTTAACTCTGATTTAAAAATTGAAGTCTCAGATGCAACCAGAATCCTTAGTGAGAGCTTTAGAAATGAACCTTTTCCGCATGTTACTTTGAGCCAAGATAAAAATGCAGTTGATCGGAATCTGCCTCTAACATTGAGCTGGGAAAATCCTATTTCTGAAAGAAGTGGAACTGAAACTGAAAGAATGGGGGCCTATGTAGCACATCGGGGAAGCATTGATTCCGATATTTACGACACGGAGTCATTCTCTCATTATTCTTACTCTAAAGAGATCGTGGATTTAAATTCCTTTGTTATCCCTGCATCTGAATTGCAAAAATATCCTCTAAATTCCAAATTGGAAATTAAGTTAGGGAAGATAATAAATTTTGATACAGCATCTAATATTGATTTATCTTTTCTAAGTTCCATCTCTATAGTTGTTCAGCTATTGTGATGTAATTAGCGGATGTTTGATGCCTTAAGAAGCCGTCTCTATCAGGGATGGCTTCTTTTTTATTGGAAGGTTAAATAATTGTTAAGTGTTGTTAATATTTATGGTTGCTAATTGAAAAGTATTTACCTTGTTAAACCACGAGATTCTGTGCGTTATTAATATCTATGTGTTGATGTCTTTAAAATAAAAGAACAAGATGAAATTTATCTTTTTTTTGTCTGTTGTATTGTCGAGCAATGCGCTTATAGGTCAATCGAAGCAGGATTCATTTTTATTTTCCCGCTATTTTGATATCGAGTTGATGCAGAAGCATCTGTGGCAGTCTAGGGGAATAATAATTGATCCTATAATTCAAAGAATGTACAAGTTAGATGAAAATAGATTATATGATAACCCTTTTAGGCATTCTGCAGTATATGGCGACATAAAAGCTAGATATGAATATAAAAATAGATATTTTGCGGAATTTCATGGGGTGTTTGAGCACAGAGGGATGTCAAATGGCGTCTTTGACAAGAAAAGTATTGTCGTATATCCGAGGTTTTTATTTGGGTTTCGAGATACGCTCACTATAGTCAAGGAAAAGATTGGAATGTCGCTGAACTATGGAGATTTGCAACAATTTAAGCTTAACCAGGGATTGCGCATTTATAATTTAGATGTACAAGGGTATGAAGCTAAAGTTAAATGGAATGATTTGTATCTTGGTTTAAGTGGCATTGGAGATTTGTCTTTTGGTAATAGCTTGAATTTAATAGAGCTAAGGAGTTATTGGTTAGGATATAGGAAAGGTATAGGTAGTCAAATTTTTGATTCAAGGCTAAGTTTGAGTGTGGATGGAGAGAGGAAGGGCAAGAAAGTTAGGTTTTTTAATTTGTCTCATATGTATTCAGTTGGAAATAGTAAAATTTATTTTGAAATAAGCAACCGAGGAAATGTCAATTTATACAAAGATAATTTGGGATTGCTTGTTGGTTCTCAATATAAAATTTCGATTAAAAATATAAAAATTTTATCTGAAACAGAATTAAGATATTATGGTGAGAAGTTTAACAAAGGATATAATACACCGTGGCCGCGGAAAATATCCCAATTCAAAAGTTCGCGTAGATATCTTTACCCACTAAAAAATGATAGGTACCCTTTCTCAAAATGGGCCGTTTTTACAGATTATGGGGTTAGGGAGATTTGGAGCGCATCAAGCCAAATTGATTTTAGTTATGAATTTTACAAAAAATGGAAGCTAAACTCGAAGACGGAGTTAGTGTCTATTTTGCGTGATAATATAAGCGGAAGAAATATATTTACGTACTTCTTTTACACTAATTACGTGTATTATGAGCCTATTAAAAGTTTTATGATAGGACTAGTGGTTAGTAATAAAGTTATGAATTTAGAGCGTCCTTATCAGACCTTTTTTATGGGAAAGTTTCCCCAATTTGGACTCTCTATTCAAAAGCGATTTTTAAATTAGAAAATTCTTAGGCAATTGGCAGCTGATGTCTAAATGGTGAAACTTTAATAGATTAGCCAAGCACAAAAGCCGCCCACTTTTAGGGTTTTATCGAAAGATTTGATTATATTTGTGATGGATACATATTTGTGATGGATACAAAACATAAGGACGCTGATTAGGAGGTATTCTCTGCGCTTCCTTCGGGAAGTTG
>CAYRVZ010000228.1:0-4942 GCA_964427815.1 uncultured Saprospiraceae bacterium
AGGGGCATCCACTGTAATTTTTAATAGTGTCTGCGGATTTAAGATTATAAATTCATTGAGTTTGAAATTATAACCTGTCATTAAATAAAAATGGTGTCTGTCAATGGCTATTTGGTCATCGGCTATTTTAACTTTTTTAATATTTAGCATATTAGGCAAGGAAGCGCCACCATAAAATCGGTTGGTCTTATAATAAAAACCAATTCCAAAGTTGGGGGAAAACTGAGTTTCTAGGCTCATTGGAATACTAGCGTCCATTGATAATTCTGTAGAACTAGACAGCCTCTTGTCTCTAAAATCTTTATTGGTGTATTTAATACTTGCATTCAATCCGACACCAAAATATCCGTTTCTAATTTGAAAGCGATAGGCATAGTTTCCAGTAAGGTCTATTCTTTGATTAATCCCAATCGTATTTCGCAAAAGTGTAAAACCCATGCCGACTCTTTCGTGAAAGAGCGTAAAATCACTGCTTATTTTTTGTGTCGCAGGTGCGCCCTCAAATCCTAGCCATTGTTGCCTAATGGTCGCATTCAAAGTGAAGGGTGCATCCACTCCCGCATAAGCAGGGTTATAACTTAATTTGTTGAGCATAAACAAGGTATATTGTTCCTCTTGTTGGGCATAGCTTGAGCTTGCGCAAAAAAGAAAAACAAACCATAATATCCATATTTTACTCATCTAATCAATATTGAATTTCTATAAAACCTTTTTGAATAGGAGAACCATCCCCCAAATCAAAAATAAAGAAGTAAGTCCCAATTTGCAATGCCTTCCCTTCGAATGTACCATCCCAGTTACTTTGATAATGATTGGAGTGGTAAATTTCATCACCCCATTGATTAAAAATGGAGAGCGTAGCATTTGAATATTCATTGGATAAGAGACAAGGTACAATTAAAAAGTCATTTATGCCGTCTTTATTTGGCGTAAAAATAGTTGGGACTTTACAATTTGCGTGCTCCCCTACACTCAAAACGACCTTGGCCTCCGTACAAGCCTCACAGGTTTTATTACAAACCCGATATACAAATTCATCGATTCCAACAAAATCTTGGTTGGGTTGAATTTCAATTGTCCCATTTTTGTTAACATTCAGAATCTGGCTATTAGAAGGGACTTCAACGATTTCAATTTCATATTCCGAATAGATGGCATCATTCTCAACCACATTAATCAAAAATGGTAATCCATAATCTAACGGGTAAAAATCCTCTTTTGCTATAGGCGTAGGCTCAAAATTGATTAGGACTGTGTCTCGACTCCAATCGCCACATCGCCCATTATTGAGTACCCAAACAAATTGATTAGGTCCAATTGACAATCCACACGCAATGGCTGTGTTTTCATTACTTAAAAAATCAATCCCTTGTGGAGCAAACCAAGCGCCTTCATCATACTGCCCTAAACTAATCGCATTCAATTGAATACAACTATCTACACTACAAATAGATTGATCTATTCCGGCGTTTGGACTACTTTGCGCAAGTCGAACCCGTACCGAATCTTTACTAATACCACAACCGACATCCTTTAATGTCCATACAAAGGTGTATAAATTACCAGGCTTTAATCCAGAAACTTTTGTTGTCGGATTATATTTTTCAACGATCTTAATTCCCGTATTTTCTTGGTCAAAATCTTGGCTCCAACTGCCCGTTGTAAACGCTGGAGCACTAGCTTGTAATTTAAGTGTTTCAACTAAACAAGTATCAATGAAGTGACCTGCAAAGGCCTCTTCACTTTGGTAAACTGTAACTACTACGGTATCTTGACTATAGTTTTCACAGCCTCCTGCGGAAAGACTCCAAACAAAACAATATTCATTATTGGGTTCTAGATTTGTAATAGTCGTATTATTGGCATCTGGATTAGTGATGGATACGGGCGGCCCACATACTTGAGTCCAAGCCCCAGAACCCAATGAAGGGGATTGTGCTTGAAGAAATATCGGTTGGTTGATACAGGATCCAAAATCTACTCCTGCATCCGCTTTATTTGTAGGTTGTTCTTCGATATTAATCACAATGGGTACAGACACATTGAAACAACCATCCTGCAAAACAGTCGCTATGAATTGATTTTGTCCTAAGTGAAATGGCGTTAAGTCCGTGGTCTGATACTGTGTAAAAAAGGAAGGCATTCCAATGGTATCATTAGGATTAAAAATCCATGTATAACTTGCCCCAGGCACTTGTGACGCTGCTGCAATATTCATTTCAACGGTACCGCCATTGGCGCAAATAGGAGAAGTAAAATTAATAATAGGTTGAGTGGGTAGTTCTTTAATTTCAACATAAACAGAATCCGACACTTCTGAAAGGCAGCCATCTAAACTTACCTGAACAGTGTAGCCTCCTTGATGCGCTAAAGTTGTATTTTCAATCGTAGCATTCTGAACAGAAGAAACAAAATTATCTCCAGTCCATACATACAGCCCACCCGCTATGGTTGGTGAGGAGAACTGAATTTTTTCCCCTCGGCAAACGGGACTATTGGAAAATCCATTAGGCTTATCTGGTTTCGGTTTGATGGTCAAATATATACTGGCAGAAGTGTCAGAAGGGCAACCCTCTTCTACAACCACTGCCGCGTATTGACCTTCATCCAAGGATGTGGAAGAGGCAACTTTATAAGTAAAATCATTAGTGCTAACGGAGCCTTTCGGCGAAAGCCAAAATAAACTTGGCTCCCCATAATCGATACTATTGAGTACGTCTATTGAAATAGGTTCCCCTTCGCATACCGTAACCGTTTGACTGGTTAAAATGGGAGTATTGGGCTTGTTTACCCCTTCAACAATTGTTGTCTTTTCTAAAGATCGGCAACCTTGCTCATTAGTTACAACCAAATGATATTCTCCAGCGATAGCTTCACCGGCATTCTCTAGTATGAGTTCTTGAGTATTGCAGCAATTTGTATATCCTGCTGGTCCCGTCCAACGATATGCATAGTTATCATTTTGTGGAAAAACAGTAGGGGTTAATTGGATAGACTCTCCATCAAAACAACCATCGGAGGTATTACTCAATGCCGTAATAACGGGGGGGATAGTTGGATTAATATCAATTGTTTTTGTCATAGAACATCCTGCGCTGGTATTGGCAACGATACTATATTCACCTGCTTGCGCAATCGTCAGTACTGTAGATTGAAAAGATAGTAAGTTTGGTCCCGTCCAAGTCTGGCTCACTGAGTTTGGCGTTACCGAGTATGATAAAGTCATGGTGTCTCCCAAGCAAATATTTGCAGGAAGGATTAAGTCAATCGCAGGCACTTCGTTAACAATGACATCTATATCGTATAGAGTCGTCTGACAAGACCCATTATCAACGGATAAGGTCCAAAGTCCGTTATCACTTAAACTGGCATTGAAATTAAATGATGCAGCATAGATAGACGTATCAACTCCATTAGGGCTTGTCCAATGCAATTCGTTTCCTTGGTTATAATTTTCTAAATATAAGTTTACGAGTTCGCTTTCGCAAACGGGATTAATAGAAGCAATTTGAGGTTGGGCGGGTGTCGGCACTACTTGCACAAAGGTAGAATCTGTTACAGATATACAGCCATTGTATGCTGCAGCAATAGTATAAAAACCATTTTGTTCTATCTCGTTAATATTAATATTAATGGTCGGAACAAAAGCTGTAAATTGATTAGGCCCAGTCCATTGATAATTAACCCCGACGATTGGATCAACTATACCCAATTGAATAGCGTCACCTGTGCAAGCCACTAAGGTGTCCTGCGTGACAGCTAAAACAACTGCTTGGTTGGCCGTAATAGTAAGTATATTAGAAAGGGACGAAGTGCAGCCATTGATATTTACAATAACAGAATATTGATGGATGCCCGATGAAAGAGAGTCAATCGTAAATGAATTCGTTGAGGTCGATGTTAATAGGTTCGCATTTTCATACCATAAATACTCAACAGAACTACCCGCAAAACCTTGGGTCGCTAGCACTACACTTTCGCCCGAACAAATTGCTAATTCACTAGCCGTTAGAACGGGAGTATCTGGCAAGACATTCATTTGAACCTGAACAGAATTGGCAGAAGAACAATTAGTCAAGCCTTCAATACTTACCTCATAAGACCCTACATGAATAGAGCTAGGATTAGCAATAAATGGATCTTGTAAAACGGATGTAAAACCATTAGGCCCCGTCCAACTATATGTATAGTCACCCGCAGGCGGATTCGCAAATAAAAACAAAGTATCATTTCCACACACCCCTTGAGAAAAATTAGGGGCGGGTAATTCATTTAAAACTTGCACAAAAGCGGTGTCCCTATCCGTGTTTCCAGATGCATCTATTACGGTCAATACAATTGGCAAAGTATTTCCAGCTTGATCGCAAGAAAAAGTTTCGGGTGTTAAGGTCATGCTTACAATTCCACAATTATCGGAACTATTATTATTAATAATAGTGGGATCAATAGAAGAGGTGGTCGTCCCAGATGGATTGACAAATACAAAGGTGTTGTTAGCTTGCGCAATAGGTGCGATGGTGTCTTTTATCGTCACAGTCCATTGACAATTTCCCTTTAAGCCTGCATTATCTAAAACACTATAAGTGATTGGAAAAACACCCGTAGAACGATTTTGGATAACGGGAAATTCTGGAAAAAGCATTCCGATGCTGTCCCCAATTGTATAGGTAATACTTGTATATTGGAAATCCAAGTTTAGCTGAACAAAACTAGTTCCATCCATTTGATTGGCATCCAAATTTTCGCAAGGACTGATAAAATTAGAAAAACTCGAGGCATCTAACGCTGGAGATAAAGTTATGGTCAATAAACCATCCTCCGCCCAATCATTCAACTGTTCTTGGGTCAGGGTTAAAGTGGTGGCTACAGGTGTGCTACATTTTTCCGCAAGGGAACCAATAGCTGTGACACCTAAGGAAGTGCTGTCCTCTCCATAAACTTG
>CAYRVZ010000229.1:0-4929 GCA_964427815.1 uncultured Saprospiraceae bacterium
ATGACCAAGGCTTAACTCTCGTGGGTAACACCTTGACGTTAGAAGATGGTGGAACCGTTAACTTGTCCAACTACCTAGACAATACAGATGACCAACAAATCACGGCGTTCAGTTTGGATGCAGCGACCAATATCTTGACCATCACCTTAGAAGACGGTGGAACACAGACAGTAGACTTGAGTGGATTGTCCCATACGGGAACCCCTGGATCTGTGTTTTTTGCAGGAGCAGATACAGAGCCAACAGAAGATAATTCAAATCTCTTCTGGGATAGTGTAAATAAGCGATTAGGGATAGGGACAGCTGCACCAAATGCAGCATTGGAAATTTCTCCTACAAATATATCTTCTCTGCAAGAAGGATTAAGGTTGGTAGACTTGGGAGGCGGCTCAAGTGAAGGGCTTTGGATTCAGTTTGGACAGAATTCTATAAGCGACTATGCCCGCATTGGCGGAATTTCAGAAAATAATGAAAGCGGTGGGCTATATTTCTCGACAAAGGATGATGCCGATATGGCTCCAGTTGAACGTATGAGAATATTAGCTAATGGTAATGTGGGGATAGGAACCGATAATCCTAAAAGACTATTTCATGTTTCTCAAGATATTTCAGTTGGGTTGACGACTATTGCTCTTGAAAATAGAAATACAACGAATGGGAATAAATCCATCATCTCTTTTAGAGACAAAACCACAGGGGCTGGTGGGACAGATTTTGTTGAGACTGCGGCGATTAGTGCAAGGTATGTTGATCATAATCATGCAACCAGAACAACTGATTTATTGTTTTGGGCCATGGAAAATGGTTCTTGGAATAAAGCAGTACTGAAAGGTAACGGTAATTTTGGGATAGGGACGAATACCCCAGATGAGAAGTTACATGTAGCAGGGAATATGCGATTAGATGGTTCCTTTGAGGATAAGGATGGAGATCCTGGTACCGTTGGACAAATATTAAAATCTACAGCTACTGGTACTGATTGGGTTGATGATGCGCCAGAAGTAATCGCTTCAAATGTGACAGCAGGAAACTGGTATCGAATAGCAGTCAGTAATGGTTCGAAACGTGCAAATGCAGAGTTTACACTTAGGGATTTGATTAGTAGTGGAGGTCATTCTACTTTGACATTTAGGGTTGGGATATCCTATAATGATGCGCATAATATGGCTTTTACGATGTTGAATCATAGTTATTTTCAAACACCGACCTTTACTAAGGTGAGAGTGATTGAAAAAGCAACTTATGATACCCAATATCTTGAAGTGTACTGTGCACGATCTGGTGCAGTGAATTTTTCAATTTTCGATAACGAACAAACAAGTGGTTGGACTACTGTATCATGGACTGCTGGTGCCGTTCCATCTGGTTATGCTGTTCAAGAGTTTGATGTGACAGGCTTGTTTAATGTCGGTAATTCTGATGACCAATTCACCGTAGCAAGAAATGGTAAAGTGGGTATTGGTACAACTACACCAGATGAAAAGCTGCATGTCGCTGGGAATATGAGGTTAGACGGAGCTTTTGAAGATAAAGATGGTGACAAAGGTTTTGGGAGTCAAGTATTAACATCAACGACCGTGAGTACTGACTGGAGAGATATTTCTTCTTTGGTTAAGGTTGTAAGTACAGATGCTAACAATGATATAACAGCAGGTACTGATGGAGGAGCTTTTTACGAAAGCCCAATGAAGGCTATGGGTAAAGTAGCCGGAAATGGTAATGCGATTAAAATAAAAGGAGCGACAGTAACTAGAATTAATAAAGGAGACTACCAAGTTACCTTCACGAATGCAATGGCTGACGCTAACTATATCATCCAATTGACAATGCCAGATAGAGCGGGTACGGGGAATGATGATCCAGGGATTACCTATTACAACCAAGCCACAACAGGCTTTAGAGTAAATATCGGAGATAACGATAATGGAGGTGGAGGTAGGGTTGATTTTGATTCTGAATTTATGTTCACTATTCTTAACTTTTAAATAATGAATTTCAAATTTAAAAAAAAGGAAATGAAAAATATACTGTTAATTACGATTTTTTCACTGATTGCTAGTGGTTTGTTTGCACAAATAGATCCCGAATTGTTGTTAGAATTAAGAAAAGGAACAACTTTAGAGATGAATGCAATTACACCAGCGATAGGAGTTCTTTTGTATAATATCGACGATGATAAGGTGTATCGTTTTGATGGGACTAATTGGTTAGCCGTTGGGGAAGATGGGGATTGGACTAGGACTGGGAATGATCAGTATTCGGCTGTTTCGGGGAATGTAGGAATAGGCACAGTAACGCCAAAAGCTAAGCTAGATGTAGAAGGTATTATCCGATCAACAGCGCAAGTGTCCCCTTCTAGCGGTACAGGAGCAGAGTTAACTTGGGATGGGACTTATGCTGTGTTGCGAGGTTATGATAGGACAAGTTCAGCTTTTAAGCCCGTCGCACTTAGTGGTTCTGAGGTGGCTACCTATATTGATGGAGCAGAAAAAATGATTGTGAATAATGCGGGAGATGTCGGAATCGGAACACATACCCCCATTGTTCATTTAGATAATAATACATCTAGTATTTCTGCAAATGTAGAAATATCTACAACTGGAAAGACAGGCGTTGCAGGACGAACTGATTTGGCTTTATTTAGTGACTTAGATGGATCCAATCCAACTAATATTTTTCTGCAAGGAAAGCTAAGTACTGGAAGATATGGATGGGCAACATGGTCCTTTAGAGGCAATCATATATTAAATGAATATAAAGATTGGGTAGATTTTGGGGTCAATGATGGCGCCACCACCACCAAAGAGCAAATGATACGAATGAATGTTTTGAATGGGGATGTTGTTTTTAATGAAGGGAAGGTTGGGGTAGGCATTACAGCACCAACCAAAAAATTAGATGTACAAGGCGATATTGCACTTAGCGGAAGCATGTTTAGTAGAGGCCCAAATTATACTTATGAATGGATGTCCTTTGAGGAAGATTCAAGCGGCTGGGGAAACTCCTTGGTCTTAGGGGCAGGCGGGTTGACTATTTTAGGGGCAGGTGAATTTTCCTATACCGCAAAGCCTCAGTTTACTCCAGGAAGTGAATCCTTAGTGCTTGGGTCTGATTATAATGTAAGCTTTTATACGAATACACAATCGGGCTGGTCAAATAATATTCATGCGATGGAGATAACAAAGAATGGAAATGTAGGTGTCGGTACTGCCACTCCTTTAGGAAATTTGCACGTAAGTGCAGGAACCTCTGGAGACGCTAAATTAATAATAGAAGCCGATACTGATAATGATAATGAAAATGATAATCCTATGATTATTTTCAAGCAGGATGGTGGTGTTGAAGAGTCTGCGATCGTGCAAGAACACAACACCTTACATATTAAAAATGGTATCTCGTTAGGAGGGATTGTATTTGATGTTGGAGGTGCTTCTGGATATAGTAGTGCAACGGAAGCCATGCGAATATCGAGTACGGGTGACGTAGGGATAAACACCCCAACTCCTCGTAGTGACTTAGATTTGAATGGTGTTTTGATAGAAGGCAATAGTAAATCTACATCGGGAAACCAAACTGCAAACACTATAGGAAGTTGTGTGAAGTCTCACGGAATCGCCACTTTTTTTACGAATACTCAAGATAATAATTATATGCATATTAAGTTGCCTTATAACGTAAATACGGATAACCATATGTACTATATCCATGCAACAGGATATAGATATAACTCAACAGAAATAATTGATATTACTTGGGTGGGATATTGTTATGCTGGTTCAGGTAATTTGATTAGAACCTCAAATAGTAATAACGGAGGACCTAATTTTAGCATTACGCAATATGTAGGAAGTGATAACTTTATCTACTTGAGATTTAGAGGGACTGTTGGTTCTAATTACTACCAATCTTTCAGAATTGATTCAATGAAAGTAGGCAATGGAACTGTGCTTAAAGAAGGAGATATTCAGATAATTAGTTCTGCAGCCGCAACGCTTTAAAGTATAAAAATGAAAAAATTAAACATACTTTTAGGATTATTGATGTTGGGAAGTGTTGCTTTCGGGCAATCCTCCTCAACCATCAATTATATATCTAATATTCAAGCTGGCCTAAATGTAGTGCATACCGATCAGCTTTGGATTGGTGAGCATGCGGATGTGACCGTAAACGGAGATTGGCAAATTTATTCCAGTCAGATCTATATACATCCAAATGCAAAAGTGCATGGAAACGGTAGGTTAATTATTAAAAATCCAAATGGGGCTGTTTTTTCTTTAGGAGATCAACCAACCGTTTTTGACGGAAGTCATGTAAAAATTGACTGCGATATTATTTTTGAAAACAAGAACAACCTTTTATTAAGTACTTTAAGTACGGCTGCGACGGATTTGATATGGAATCATGATACAACAAGTAATATTGATTTATACGTAGGTAAAAATTTTGCGCTTAATATTGATGATGGCCATGTGGTTTTGGGCGATGCAAATCTAATACTAGATGATGACGCGACTATTTCCGATTTTTCCGAAAATAGATATGTGGTTACCAATAGTGAGGGGTCACTAAAGAAAGAGGGCCTACAAGGGGAATTCATTTTTCCTATAGGTTTTGAAGAAGGGGTGAATGAAAGTACTGATTATACACCGGCTAGATTAATTAATAATGGAATAATGGATAGTTATTCGGCAAGGGTGGATCAGGAGGTAACCGATTTTTCAACTGCAACAGAGGGAATGCAAAGAGAATGGACCATCCAAGAGGATGAGGACGGGGGTTCTTATGTGGAATTAACACTTCAGCATAATCGAAATACGGATGGTGCTAAGTTTGCCAATAGTGATATGCATTTTGTGACTCAGTACGATGGTAACGCACCTAATACACTAGGGGGAAGTATCTCTAGCACCACATGGGGGTGTTCAAGAT
>CAYRVZ010000230.1:0-4921 GCA_964427815.1 uncultured Saprospiraceae bacterium
TTTTGTTTTTTCGGTAAAGAATTGAGGTCCTACGGTATATTCTGCAATTCGGGAATGCAATGTTTTGCAAGTTTCGCTAATGGCTTTCTCCGTATTATGGACCATTACTTCTTCTCCAAAGACATTGATGAACTGTTTAGTTCTACCGGAAATGATAATCTTATAGGGGGTAAGGGAAGTGAATTGTACTGTATCACCCAGTTGATATCTCCAGAGCCCTCCATTCGTAGAAATGATGACGGCATAATCTTTTCCTAATTCAACTTCTTCTAGTGGAAGGACGATTGGATTCGTACTTTTAATTTCACTCAATGGCATGAATTCAAAATAGATTCCATTGTCCAGTAGTAATAACATGTCATTACTCCTTAAGTCGTTTTGTATTGCAAAAAAACCTTCGGAGGCATTATAGACTTCCATGTAGCTAAAAGTATCGCTCGGGATGAGTGCTTGGAATTGTTTTCGATAGGGTTCAAATCCGACACCTCCATGATAATAGACTTGGAGATTGGGCCAAAGGTCTATCAGGTTGTCTTTACCGGCAAGCTCTAAAATACGACGAAATAGTAAAATGTTCCAAGTAGGAACACCTCCAAACATACCGATATCATTACGTTTGTGTAGGATTTGGGCGGTTCTTTCAATTTTTTCTTCCCAATTATTAAGCAGACCGATCTCTAAAGCTGGCTCATAAAATACACGTCCGATGACAGGCATATTTGTTGCCATCAAGGCTGAAATATCACCAATTTGGGTAGCGGGATAGGCGTGATATTTTTGGATACTACCTGGTAGTAAAATATTTTTAAACAGAAATAAAGTTGCATCTTGCCGCAGTTGATAAAAGAGGGTTACACAATCCCAAGTACCTTGAATATGGCATTCATCAATGCTTACTTTGGGGACTGGGATGAATTTACTTTTATCATTCGTTGTGCCAGAAGATTTTGAAAACTGAGTGATTGTGCCGGGCCAGAGGACATTCGATTCTCCATGCATCATGCGCTCAATAAACGGAAATAAATCCTCGTAAGTTTGAAGAGGGATACGCTGGGTGAAGTCTTTATAATTACGAATACTTTCGTAGCCATGTATCTTCCCCCAAATAGTTTGGGTTGCCTTAGTAATAAGATTTGAACGAACTTGATGCTGGGTGGAAATCGGGTGGTCCATAAAATGGCTAACCCTTTTATAGCGATAGCCCAAATAAGAACGCACGAGCGCATTAACAAGTTTTTTAGATTTTGGCGGATTGTTTAAATCCATAAGATATCAATAATTAGGAGGTCTTTTAATCGTATTTTTTATGAAGATAGATTTAATGAATCAATAATTTTTCTTGAAAGATCCTTCCTATAGGGTCAATTCCACTTACGATATATAGACCGTTGTTTATTTTTTCCGAAAGGACGAGGGTGTAATGAGTAGCCCCTTTTATTAGTTTTTGTCGTTGTAAAATTCGTCCTGACATATCTGAAATAGTTACCTCTAAATCGTGAATAAGGGGTTGGTTTGCAGTTAGTTGTATGATAGCTCCAGGTTGTGTGTAAGTGGGTGATAAGGTCAAGCGTGTATTTTTTGTATTAATAATAGATACGGTACTAGCATCCGCTTTAAATTTACCAGTAGCACTAATAGGCGTACAAAATGAATACTCATTAAAAGGCTGAACATGCCAGTAATAGTTAAATTGATCATACAGATTGGCAATCACAATACTGGTGTCAGAAACAATCGTATCTAATGCTAATTCACTGAAATCCGTCGTGCGTGTAGCAATAACTCGATATTTGGCAGAGCTCCCAGCGCTAGTCCAAATTAATTTAGAATAATTTGGGTCAGATAATGCTTCATTAATAGGGGATAATAAGCTGACGGACGATGAAGAAAGAGCGGGTTGCGGCGTTTGATTTTCGGCAATATATTCGGGGTGCTTATTTAAGATGTAGGCACGCATGGCCGTAATTTGGTCAGTCGAAAAACGACTTTGGCATGCGTCGGCGGAATAAGACATGTACAAACTACCATCCACTTCAAAATTTTGCCCGGAAGGGTCTGTTGCCATAAAAGGACTATTATTATCTTCATTACATAACCACCTATAACTGAGGTAGTCAGGGGCAGTATCACAAAATCCATCTGCTGCAATAGTACAATTACTACCATCTACAAGCTCCACAAAAGCCGTGTCAATAATTAGCGTGTCCAAAATTAAAGTGTCTTTAAAAAAAGTATAATCGTAAGTCACGGTCGTGGGAGCCACATCACCCGTATTATATTTGTCCCCTTCCCAGCCTAAAAACGGATGGGGTAAAGTGAAGGCATGACCGATCTCATGTGCCCAGGTGTGCCGACCATTTCCAGCACAACTTTTACTCATGGCGATACTGGCATACGGTAAGTTATAGCCACAATTGCCCGCAGGGTTAGAAACAAAATAAGTGTTTAAGGTATTGGGCACATCATGGGCAAACATCATTTCTGCGCCTTTGACCACATTATCGTGTTGGTTGTATTCCGAACTGGCTAAATAATGAATGGGACCTTTTAAATAAAACTGTATATCTGCTTGCGCAAAATCTGAGTTCAATTGACAAAAGCTTCTCACCAACTTATTAAAGTCATAGTAATTTTGACCACTATTCGCAGAGAGTAAATGCACCGTCATCGGAATGTATAAAATAGTATCTGCTTCGGGCTGCGAAAAAATCTCAGGATGTTGTTGAAATTTAGAAAGCCAAAGCGATTTTTGATTGGGTGTACCACATGGTTTTTGAGCTTGCGCAAAAATAGGGAATAAAATGAGCGAAAAGGTAAAATGTAGGTATTTCATCGGTGATATTTTAGTTACCGCTAAGATACGATTAAAAATGAATTATTTGTTTTTGAAAGAGTCAATTTCGCGCCGTTCTTTTTTAGTAGGACGACCGACTCCTTTACTTCTATATTCATTGCCTTTTCCCGCAAGGTACCAGCTTTCATATTTTTGAAGTTCTTCTGCGGAGGTTAATTCTTCATAACATTCGACGGCAAGTTTGGCTCCTACTCGCTTGCCTATTGGGTTGATTACTTTGTAGACTCGATTAAAGCCTTCTTTTTTAGCCGTAACGATATCTCCTTCTACTAGCAAATAAGAGGCCTTGATAGTAGAATCTCCTAGGCTGATATGCCCCTTTTTACAGGCATCTGTGGCTTTTGTTCGAGTCTTAAATACGCGAATACTCCAAAGCCATTTATCTACTCGTACCTTCTTTGCCATTAATGATTTGGAATGAAATTGGCAACAAACTTGAGTACTTTCTTGACGAGGGTCACATCTGGAAGTTGATATTCCTTTATTTTTTCAATTTTGAGGAGGCTCGTCTTGTCTTTTTTGTGATTTTGATGTGCTACATGTGTATAGCTAATGATCAAAAGACAAAAGGCAACAAAAATTGGCAGCGATTTTTTTAAATGCTTTTTCATTCTCTTTGGGTTACAAACACAAATATAAGGAAAAAAGAGATGAATAGTTCTTTTTTTCCCTATTCAGCGTGTCTTTGAGCCCTAATCTCCGTAAAATGGGTTGATACGCTACTGGGTTGAGATCCATCTCTTGCCAATAGTTCCAAACTTTTGACAAGTTCGACCATACCAAAAGCAACCGAAGGAAGCGCATAAACAAATGGATGCATTTGGCGGTTACCTTATCTATGGTTACATTTGCACACTTAAATGAAATAAATGAAAAACGTCCTTTCAGCTGTCCAACCCACAGGAGATCTACACATTGGTAATTATTTTGGAGCAGTCAAAAATTGGGTTGCCCTTCAAGATTCCTATAATTGTACTTATGGTGTCGTAGATTATCACTCGATGACCGCGCCGTATGATGCGGTTAAGCTGAAAGAAAATACCTGGAAGATGGTCTTCCAATTATTGGCTTGTGGAGTGGCACCACAAAATTTATTTATTCAATCGTTGGTTCCAGAACATACCGAATTGGCTTGGATTTTGAGCTGTGTAACTTCGTACGGAGAGATGACTCGGATGACCCAGTTTAAAGATAAATCGGTTCAAATTGCTGGTAAGGATAAAAGTGCTTTTGTGTCAGCAGGATTATTCTTTTATCCTGTCTTGCAAGCGGCAGATATTTTAATGTATCGAGCAGATTTTGTGCCAGTAGGGAAGGATCAAGAGCAGCATTTGGAGCTTTCGCGAAATATTGCCCAGCGCTTCAACCATCAGTTTGGTCAAGAATATTTTGCGCATCCTGAACCCTTGTTTACGGAGACGCCTAAGATAATGTCCACTGCAGATCCCTTACGGAAAATGTCTAAAAGTTTGGGAGAAAAACATTTCATTAATGTGTTTGCGGATGAGGCGCGTGTACGCAAACAGATACGGAGTGCGATGACTGATGCTGGTGATGCTAAGGAAGGAATGAGCCCAGGCGTCAAAAATCTATTTGAAATATTAAAGGCTTGTGAAGCCACAGAAGTTTCTGAAAAGTTGATGGGAGATTATAAAAAAGGTATACTTCGATACGGTGATTTGAAACCCGCTGTTGCCGATGTATTGGTTGATGTCTTAAATCCGATTCGAGAAAAGTACGAAGAAATATTAAAAAATAAAAAAGCCATCAAAGAAGAAATAAAGGCTTCTTCTTGGGAAATAAGAAAAACAGCTCAAAAAACATTGAAAGAAGTTCGCTCGATTGTGGGATTGACTAAAATCAGATACTAAATGGCTATCGGTGGATTATTTTAAAGGCGTTTTCATGGCGAGAGGCGGGTTTATTTAACAATTATAATCATTATACTTGCGGATAAAAGTCATAAATGAGTTGTATTTGTCTGGTTTATAGTTAGTTATGTGTTTTAATATCTTCCTTCGGTCGCGTTCAATGCTTCCTTCGGTCGCGTTCAAATGCTTCCTTCGG
>CAYRVZ010000231.1:0-4913 GCA_964427815.1 uncultured Saprospiraceae bacterium
GCTTGATGTATCTAATCTTGTTAATGGTTCTTATTTGATTATAATTCAAACACCTAATGGTGTTGCTACGAAGACTTTTATCGTAGCGAAGTAATCACTAAATTGCACGATTCGTTTTGAACGAATCCTTTGAACTAGCGAGGCTATCTCTTTTTGAGGTAGCCTCGCTTTTTGTTGCTTTTTGATGCTGGGATGAGACTTTTTATGGTCGTGGTTTACGCTTTCCATGCCTCGTGATTGGTTATACACGACAGGGATTAATCTACACCCTTTCCAAAAGTTCAAAATTTTGTAAGTTAGCCTAGTTAGGGCTTGCTTAAAAGTCCTTCCCTTCTGTTTTGGCGATCTATAATTCTTGTTGCTTTTTAAAATCCATCCCCTTAATGCCCTAAATCCCTTAATTCTCTTAACGGTAAAAAAACCTGCTTTTTAAAATCCATCCCTTAATGCCCTAAATCCCTTAATTCTCTTAACGGTAAAAAAAACCTGCTTTTTAAAATCCATCCTCTTAATGCCCAAAATCCCTTAATTCTCTTAACGGTAAAAGAAACCTGCTTTTTAAAATCCATCCCCTTAATGCCCTAAATCCCTTAATTCTCTAAAAGGTAAAAAAAACTGCTTTTGCGCCCCATTAAAATCAAAGAATATAAAAGGCCCCAAAATTAAAATGATAACCAAGAAGTCTTTCAAAATTACTAACATGTTTTTGATTATTATAAAGTGGGATAATGGACCGTTGATATCTAGAAGAGAACCCTAGATGCTCATTCAAATAATAACTGACCCCTAACGTCCAGCCAATATCAATCTTATTAAAATTCTTTATTTCTTTATCGTAGTGATAATTCTTAACGGACGGGTTGATTAAATATCCAAAGGCTAGACCGGCCTCTGCACTGACCCGATAATAGGAAGAACCGTCCTCATATTCCTGCTTCCAGTCTTTGAAATGAAACATGACCGGCACTTCTACATAAGGAGTATTGATAGCATAAGCGGGAAAGTTGTCTCCTAGTTTGGGATTTGGTTTTCTCTGACTCCCCCTTTGGCTGTAAAGCATATCAATTGTAATCATAGATTTTTCAGAAAGGTAAAATCCGCCTCGAATCCCAGCGACTAGTCCAGCTTTATTAAAACCACCAGCTTGGTCTCCATCAATTTGAGAAGCGTTCAAGCCCACGATGATTCCGCCCATGAAGACATCCTCTTGGGCTACAGCCTGAAAAGCTAATAAGAAAAAAAAGTAGAAGAAAAGTTGTTTCATATTGTTAGATTGAAAGACAAAAGTTTGTTTTAGAAATAAAAAGTGCCTTGTTTTATAAGTATTCCAGTAGGTCGCCAGCTTTCATACTTTCCATACCCCGTTCTTGTGCAACATCATCACCCGCCAATCCATGATGATAGACGGCTGTCATACAGGCCTCCAATGGTTCAAGTCCACGAGCCAAAAGCCCAGTCAAGAAGCCAGTAAGAATATCCCCAGTACCAGCCTTTGCCATGCCAGGATTACCCGTAATATTAAAATAACATTTTCCGTCAGGAGTGGTAACACAAGTATTAGCACTTTTAAATATTACAAAAACTTTGTATTTTAAGGAAAAGGCCATTTGTTTATCCAGTCGCTCAAAACCATTGTCCCATGTAGATTTAAGTAACCGCTCAAATTCTTTTGGATGCGGAGTTAAGATTGTATTTGTAGGGAGTTCTAAGAGTAGCTCTCTATTTTCCGAAAGGATATTAAGGGCGTCGGCATCCAAGACAAGCTGACGATTACTTTGGAGTAGCTTGCGCAAAAATTTAACTGTATCCAGATGTTTACCTATTCCGGAGCCAATACCAATTGCGGCATAAATGGTCATAAAAATAGGAGTCATTGCCAAATACCTATCGGAGGTAGTCGGGAGTAACATCGCTTCAGGTGCACCGAGTTGCAGGATGGTTTGATTGCAGGACGGTGACAATACCGTTACTTTACCACATCCACTTCTTAGCGCTGCTTGAGTACAGAGCAAGGCTGCACCCGCCATGCCATATTGACCTGCAATAATCAGCGCACTCCCATAGGTTCCCTTATGGTCAAAACGATTGCGTGGGGGAGGAGGTAAAATGTCAAAAGGGGTGATAATATTTATATCTGAAGGAGTACTTGCCAATATATCTTCAGGAAAGGACAAGGGTGCATATACCCAATGCCCTAAATATTGTTCATTTTCTGGAAAGAAAAAACTTAGTTTTGGGGAAAGAAAAGAAATCGTACTACTCGCTTTTATGACAGATCCTTCTGTGGAATAATCCGCAAACATGCCAGAAGGAATATCAACCGATACAATATCAAATCCTGTTTGGTTGATTCGATTAATCATTCTAGCCCAATACCCTTCAATGGCTCGGTTCAAGCCTAATCCAAAAAGAGCATCAACAATAACGGGGGCTATGTCTCGCTCTTCGTTAGAAAATATCGCTAAAAAAAGATCGTCTATATCATCGTCTTCTTTACATTCATGTAGATTGATCTTATCGTGCTCAGGTAATCTTGACTTCATGGTTTGAAAAGCCTCCGTTGGTTGCCCAATAGCTAATAGAATAACCGATACATCATAACCAGCGATACTTAGTAACCTAGCTATGACCAGACCATCTCCTCCATTATTTCCAGTCCCACAAAAAAAACAGACAGGTTGTTGAACTCCATAATCTGCCATGAAATATTGACTGAATACATCTCCAGCCTCTTCCATTAACTCAATCTGACTAATACTTTGAGTAGAATGAGTAAAGGTCGCTTCTTCTATGTGTTGGATTTGGTTTGCGTTGAATATTTTCATCTTGGTTGTCTTTGTAGTTCTGCACAAATATAGTGATTTTGGTGGATATATTGAAATGTTGTGAAATCTTTCATCAAGAGGTTTATTAGGCATGTAAGATTATTGTTATATCTTGGGTTCTAAAAGAACTAAAATGGCAAAAAGAACCCAACTAAGCTTTGCTTCTTTCAACTTGTACAACTTGAACCTACCCGGTCATGCGATGTACAGAAGTAAAAAAGGATGGTCAGAAGCTCAATACCAAAAGAAAATTGATTGGGCAGCCAAAATGCTAAAGGAAATTGATGCTCAGGTCATTGGCTTCCAAGAGTTATGGAGTAAAAAGGCATTACAAGCTGTTTTTAAAAAAGCAGGCCTTTATGAAGATTATGATTTATTAATTCCTCCAAGGCATACTGGAAAAAGCATTGTGTGTGCGGCGGCTGTTAAAAAAGGATTATTAGACAACCAGCCCGAATGGATAAACTCCTTTCCAGAAAAATTCAAACTTTCAAGCCAAGGGGATGATACGCAAACAGCAAAAATCTCTGTTACCATTAACCAATTTTCACGGTCGGTTTTAAAATTTGACGTAAAGCCTCGTTCAAATGGCGCACCCATTACGATATTTGTTGCCCATTTCAAATCTAAACGACCAGCAGAAGTACATAGAGAAAATTGGTTTAAAGTCGATAAGAATTATTACAAAAAGCACAGTAATGATTTAGGCTATGCCATCTCTACCATTCGGCGTACGGCAGAGGCCGCAGCACTGCGAATGATGATAATCGACGAAGTAAAAAACACCGAAAAGCCTCTTGTTGTAATTGGTGACTTGAATGATAGCCAATTGAGCAATACCATGAACCTGATGACTGGGCAGCCCAATTACTTGTTGAGTGGATTATCCCGTGGAGGGAGCGATACGGGTCTATATGCAGTCGGTACGCTCCAAGAATACCGGAGTTTACGGGATGTTTATTATACCCATATTTATCAAAATACAAAAGAATCATTGGATCACATATTGGTTTCTCAAGAGTTTTACGACAATTCCAAAAAACGAATCTGGGCTTTTTTGGGCATGGAGATTTTTAATGATCATTTGAATAATGATGCCCATAAAGTGACAGGTTCTACGGATCACGGGGTTGTTAAAGCTAGCTTTGAGTATCGGCCTGTGTAGTCTTAAGCTTTTGACTATGAACTATTTATTCAGTTGAACTATTGAGTCCACTCCGAAAAGACAATGTATGCTATTTTTCTTGGCACCACAAAATTTTATTCTAAAGGACGAAATAGGCTCACTTTCGATGTGGTCTTGGAATTGCTTTCTTAGCATTTTTAGATACCGCAGGCCTTTTATCTTGAGTTTTTTTTTAGTAGGCAGCGTTTGTGGTGCTGGAAGTATTTAGATAGTATTAGTAATCAAAAAAAATATAGCCATGAAAAACCAATTCATTTTTCTCCTTACGCTTTTTATCTTATTGTCAAGTTGCCATAAAGATGAAGAGATCGTTGCTCCTACACCCACTTGCGATTTTACTGTTGAGTTTGTAACCTTCCAAGCTTTTTGTAGCTTTGCACCAAAATTGCATCCTACTGTAAAAGTCCCGATGGGTCTTAATTTTAAAGGAGAAAGAATCGATTCTGACAAATATCTTTTCTTTTGGGATGGAGCGCCCTTCGGAGGGGCTAAGTCCATCATTTATAATGAATTACCGATAACAGTAAAGATAATAGAAAAGGCTACTGATTGCGAAGTTCTAGTGACATTGGATAAAGATTTCTTTGACTAAAAAGTCCTATCCTTTTCATAGTGACCCCAACACGTAAAATATTTATTTTTACATTGTAGGAGTTTTAAACTAGGCTTTTGTAAGCATATATGACCAAGTCATGAGTCGTCACGATTCCAACTAAACTCCCATCTTCCACGACGGGTAGGGCATGAATATCGTTCGTCATAAAAATATCTGCGGCTAATCCGACACTATCATTTGGGAGAATAGAGACCACATGACTACTCATAAAGTCTTTTACTTGAATTTTGTTAAACTCGCTCTCTGTGTATTCTCCACGAATGGATAGCAGCCTCAAGATATCTTC
>CAYRVZ010000232.1:0-4830 GCA_964427815.1 uncultured Saprospiraceae bacterium
CCTTCGTCCTTCTGCTGCCGTAAAATAAACCCCCCAAATTATTCTTATCTAGGATTTTTACTAGATTATTCTTCATGTCTTACAATATATAGAATGGCAAATGACGTGCCAGTAACCTTTTGAATATCAATGATTTATAATATTAGAGACTATTCGATTATGTAAAACCTTGAAGGTGTGGTCAGATGCAAAAAAGAAAAATGTAGCCTAGACTTTGATGCTGAATCCAAGTATGATTTTTAGCTTCAAAGTCCCCAGTTCTTGCCAATATATAAAACTTATCCTATCGTGGGGTTTTTGAGTCTAAAAGTACCCTACTAAAAGAATTTAGTCCCAAAGGTGAACCTTTTATACTTGCTTTTGAGTGAAAGAAACGGCTATTTTGCAAAGCTTTAGACTTAACTTGTATTCTTCAAATAACCAGCATTTATGAAATACCTTTTGACTTTCTTTTTATCAGCAATATTACTTGTCGCCTGTGCATCCTCTGCGGAGAAAACTATAGACACTATGGCTGTCGCAAATGCAACAGCAGTAGATTACGATCAAGGGATGGACGTACCCGCAGGAGCAGACAGTATGCAAATGATATTTAATCTAAGCAATCAACCTAACGGAGTAGCCAAACTTGTGGGGATGTTCGAAGACCAACGTTTTATAGTGGATTCGGTGACTATAGACAATAAAGGTCATTTTGAACTTACAAGGCAAAAGCTATTGCCCGCAGGCTACTACTATTTTATTTTGCCCGGTCAAAAAGCATTTCATCTGTTGATAGATAGAGATCAACGGTTTGAAATTACGGGTGATATGAATGATATATTCAATACAGCAACGGTCAAAGGTTCTACCTGTTTGGAATTGTTTTATAGAAGTCAGAAGTATGAGAATAGCGCAGAATTTCGTGGATTAAACGATAAGTTGAGAGCCGTGGGGCAAAAACTCCAAAATCCACCTAGTAGCCAAATTTTCAAAGAAGCGTTACCCAAGTTCAATGAATTAATGAAGACAGTAGAGGAGAATATGAACTATTATACCAAGAACTACCCGAGTAACTTTTTTACTAAATTCAAATTAGCAGGCAAAAACCCCAAATTGACCTATCCTGCTAAGTCCAACGGAACCTTAGATACCGTACGACAAGTCTATAACTTTAGAAATGCTTTTTGGACGGAATATGATTTTAATACTAAAGGGCTGCTGAGGACGCCCGTATTTGCCAATAAAATAAAAAAGTACTTTAAGAATTATGTACCCAAGAATCAGGATTCCATCATTCTCTATACGGACAAATTAGTAGCCGCCGCTGGAGATAATTTTCCTTATTTTAGAGCGATTACGAATTGGGTTGCCCTGAAGTATGAACCGACCCAAACCACCTTGATGGATGGCGAAGCAGTCTATGCCCACATCATCAAAAAGTACTTTACCAATGAAAAAGCCACTTGGTCCACACCAGATGAATTGGCAAAATTACGTAAGCGAGCGAGTGAGATGGAGATGAGTCTATTGAATAAGCCAGCTCAAAATGTAACGGCGAATGACATACATGGAAAGCCGCAGACCTTGTTGGATTCAAAGGCAGATATCCTCGTGGTATTTATTTACAGCCCAGATTGTGAACACTGCCGGGAGCAGATCCCAAAACTGATCAATATGTACAAAAAATGGAAAGCGCAAGGCGAAAGCATCGATGTCTATTCCATTTCGGCTAATACAACGGAAAAAGAATGGCGAGACTTCAATCGCCAGTTTAATATGCCTTTTCCAGATGTATTTGACCCCACGAATGCTAGTTGGTATCCCAAATATTTTGTGGATATTACGCCAGAAGTTTATGTTTTAGATAAGAATCGCAAGATTGTTGCCAAAAATATCAAGGTCGATCAAATCCCAATAATTATTAACAAACATCGCTAAATCCCAAAACTTTCCTACCTTCGCACTATGCAAGAACGGATAGTAATTATTGACTTTGGGTCTCAATTTACACAGTTGATTTCGCGTCGAGTACGTGAACTGGGTGTGTACAGTGAAATTATCCCTTTCCAGAAAGCCGTAGAGATTTCATCCGATGTGCAGGCCGTTATTTTGAGCGGAAGCCCTTTCTCAGTGAAGCATGAACACGCCCCATTGATTGACTTGGAACCGTTTGTCGGTAAAGTACCCGTTTTAGCGATATGTTATGGAGCCCAGTATTTGGCTCATCATGGACAAGGTAGTGTAGCGTTTTCGGGTACACGAGAATATGGCAAGGCCCACCTTACGGTAAAAAAGGATGATGTAATTTTTAAAAATCTGCCCAAAGAGAGTCAAGTGTGGATGTCACATTCAGACACGATTACGCTTTTGCCGCAAGGCTATGAATTGTTAGGAAGCACAGAAGATGTCCAAAATGCTATTTTCCGCAAGGTGGAAGGAATCCCTGCTTACGCCGTGCAATTTCATCCAGAAGTTTATCACACCCTAGAAGGAAGTCAGTTTTTAAAGAATTTTTTGTTTGATATTGCGGATTGCAAAGGAGGGTGGACTCCTGCTTCTTTTGCAGACGGTACAATAGCGGCTTTGCGCAAGCAACTCGGTACGGATAGCGTGCTATTGGGCTTGTCAGGCGGTGTCGATTCATCGGTGGCAGCAGAGTTGTTGCGTCAATCCATAGGGGATAAATTACATTGCTTTTTCATTGACAATGGACTCTTGCGCAAAGGGGAGTTTGAAGAAGTATTAGAATCGTATCAAGGATTGGGCATACATGTAATTGGGATAAGAGCTGAGCAAAGATTTTATGATGCGTTGAAGGGGCTAACCGATCCAGAATTGAAGCGCAAGGCAATCGGCCGAGTCTTTGTCGAGGTATTTGTAGATGAAGCGAATAAACTAGATAATATACAATGGTTGGCACAAGGCACCATCTACCCTGATGTGATTGAGTCTGCCACCGTTCAGGGCCCGTCCGCAACGATTAAATCTCATCACAATGTAGGTGGTCTTCCGGAAAAATTAGATCTAAAAATAGTCGAACCTCTTCGATTATTATTCAAGGATGAAGTCCGAAAAGTGGGTGCCGAAATAGGCGTGCCGAATCACATATTAAAGCGTCATCCATTCCCAGGGCCTGGATTAGGCATTCGGATCATTGGAGAGGTTACGGAAGAAAAAGTAAAAATACTGCAAGAAGCAGATGCGATTTTCATTAACACAATGATAGCGTACGGCTTGTATGATAAAATCTGGCAAGCAGGAACAATATTACTCCCTACCCAAACCGTTGGGGTCATGGGGGACGAACGAACTTATGAGCGGGTAGTTGCCTTACGTGCAGTGACCTCAACAGACGGAATGACCGCTGAATGGGCGGATTTGCCTCATGATTTTTTGGCAACCGTTTCGAATCAAATAATAAACCAAGTTAAAGGAATAAATAGAGTTGTATATGACATCAGTACCAAACCTCCAGCCACTATTGAGTGGGAGTAAATACATCAGTTTTTGGCTGATTGTTCTCGTGTTGTTTTCCTGTGATCCTGCTAAGCGGGCACATAAAAATACCTACCCGAATGGACCACGTCCAGAGCATGGCACGATCCCTAAGCCCAAAAAGAAAGACCCCGTAGTCATTAAAAAGCCAAAGAAAGAACCCATTCCAGAGGTGCCCAATACCCTTCCTAACGACGAAGGACGATATGCAGGGGGTCAAGTGAATGTAGCCGTCTTATTGCCTTTTTTGACGAATAAATTTAATGAGTCTGATGCGGAGATTAATGCCAAATCACAAATAGCTATCCAGTTTTATGGCGGTTTTAAATTGGCGTTGGAAGAGGCTACCATCAATGATGTTGCGATTAATGTCAATGTATTAGATACAAAGGCTTCTGCTAGTGAAACCATTAGTCTGTTGGATAATCCAAGTGTCCAAACGGCCGACATAATCATAGGCCCCTTTCGGAAAAAGAATGCGGCAACAGTAGCCGAACACGCTGTAAAAAAGGGCCAAGTGTTATTTTCCCCCTTTCGGGAAATTGATGACCAGTCTTTGAAAGGAAAAGGATTTGTAGTACAAACTTTTGTAGGCTTAGACACCTACATGGAAGGTATAACCAAATATTTAATCGAGTCCGATAATACTTCTAATGTAGTCGTTATCAAGCGAAAGAGTGGGGCAGATAGCCGTGCAGTGGCGAGCTTGCGCAAAGCTTATGGAGCTTCCCTGGGTAGTGGGTTCATGAAGCCATTAAAAGAGATAGAAGTGGATGATACGGATTTATCTTTTGATGCGCTAAAGTTGAAAGAGATGCTTATGCTAAATCCTAAAACTGTTTTTGTTATCCCAGTTTGGAAAGGAGCCAATTATGTATCCTCCATCGTTAGGAAGATTTTTGTGTCCCGTAATCAGGATTCGGATATCATGCCAACCCTAGTGGGAATGCCTCAATGGTTGAGTTTTAAAAACGCAGATTATGAAAAGCTCAATGCCCTGAACACATTGATACCCACCGCCGATATATTAAATGTAGATAAGGCTACCCAGACATTTGCAAAACGATTTCATACATCATTTGGAAGCATTCCGGATAAGAATGCCTACAAGGGTTTTGATGTAGGACGTTATCTACTACAATTTGTAGAAGCGAATACCCAAGGAGTTTTTACGGTACCTAATGTGAAGGATTTATTTTTGGGCTATGAATTTGAGGATTTCTCAAATCTCAGCAGCCAACCAATTGTATTCAAAAATAAGCTAGTTAAAATTTGGAAATTGGAAGATTTTCGGTTGAAGTGAGAATATTGCATGTTAATCGCGTTGCATGACTAGTCATCGGTGAATCGATC
>CAYRVZ010000233.1:0-4829 GCA_964427815.1 uncultured Saprospiraceae bacterium
TATGCGTGCCGGCTGATGCTGAAGCTGGACTAAAAGTAGTACCTGTTACTCCCGTGCCACTGAACGTGCCACCCACTGGAGTTCCTGCTAAGGTGATATCAGCGCCGTCTATACAGACTGGACCATAGGTTCCAAGAGTTACAACAGGTGGGGTCATATCAACAATAACTAACGTTGATTCTGAGTTTTCACAATAAGTATCTGTGTTTGTAATAGTCAAAGTATAAGTGCCGGCCTGATCTACGACAGCATCAATAGAATTTGCGCCAGACACTATATTACCATCACTGGTACTCCATGAATATTCGAAATTAGGTCCAACTGAAGAACCACTACCCGAAATGGTCGTACTCCCATAACATCCAATTATTGGACTAGACAGAACAATAGTAGGTAACGGATTAATTATAACATCTGTCGTTGCTGTTTTCGTATTCCCACATCCATCCGTTACGGTTAATACAAATGTCGTTGTAACATCTACAAAATCATAAAGCTCTTCATCATAAGAATTATTACTCCATGAATAAGATAAAGGTGGTGCACCACCTGATGCATCTGGATACAGTTCAATATCACTAGGACCACAAAATTCATCCCCATAAAGATCAACACTTATCGGGGGCGATTCATTGATTGTAAGCCGTGTCCCTTCTTTTGAACAAGTACAGAGGTCAGTAATTTCAATATCTATAGTTTCTGGTCCTTCTAAAATCCCATCAGCAAAAATCGTAACTGGTAAAATAAATGAGGGATAACCGATAGGAATAACTATTGAAGCAGGTAAAGCAGCAAAGTCTATTCCTTCTGTAGCAGTACTTGATGGCAATAAGTTGAAATTTACAGTTATGGGTTGACTCAAATCCCCTTTATCTACACGCTCAAAAATAAAAAATGCATCCCCACATCCTTCATATGATTCATTTGAACCAACAGAATATCCTTGAGAACTAACCGTTGAACCTGAACCTGCATAGAAACTCCCTTTTTTTAGAAAAACAGCTGAATCATAAACCCCGTCACCTACATCTCCAATAACCATTTTAATATGGTAAGTTTCACAAGCTTGAACAACTGCAAAAGCATGAAAAACAGATGTATATCCATCCATTTGAATATCTGTCATATTTGTAGTATCTCCACAAGTGGTATTATTTCGATTAAAAAGAGCAGTCTGAACAAGGTGATTGACGTTATCAATACTTACTGCATTGGTTGAGCCAGGGATCAACGCAATATTTTGGGTTCCCGCAATACCTGGACCGCTAATAAAAAATCCAAATACATCATTAAAACTAGAATTAACCCATTCACAATACTCCTCAGAAGCAAAAACATAATCAAATAAAATTGTATCTGTAGTTGGTGTAAAATCAAATTCTATAGCTGCAACATTAAACAATATAGAGTTAGCTATTCCGTCTAATTCGGTATCTAAAGTTGGACCTCCACCTACATTCAAACCAGATGATTCCGTAGAATTCGGCCCTTGAACATCAATAGCGCGGCCAGTTGAAATAATAATTCCATCTTCAATACCTATAGAAGAGCTCCCATTTGAAAATGTACCAATTTGTGTTGCTTGACCAAGACTCGTAACATTTTCAATATCGTAACAATTTCCATTTACAAAATGGTGGCGAACTAATGAATCCACTGGAACATTTGGATTGGCAATTATAGCTGATTCTGCGATTGCATTCAACCATTTCTTGTCTCTTTTACAAGTTATACAACTAACAGACACTGAGGCTGCAACTTCAATTGAGCAGCCTTTTTTAATCCATATTGACTGCTCCGTATCAAGAGCTTCAAAGGTAATTGATGGACTATAATTTCCATTATTAGTCCGAACTAACATATCACAGTTAACTGTTTTATACCTTGATGCAACAATCACTTGATAAGAATTTCCTTTTTTCAGATTTAGTAAATCTACTTTAGAATACTCTTCTTCTAATGCTACTTCACCTCGGTAAGCATAGGTTTTTACAAATAATTGTTTGCTCTCAGACTGAGCTGATAAGTCTATTACTTGCGTAAAAAGGAACAATACTGTAAAGAGCAATGTAATTAGCTTCGCATTCACTAAATTACTACTTACCTCATTTTTTCGCCAACTAAATAATTTCATACACCTGTATTTGAAATCAGTCTAAATGCAAAAACTGCATTTTATGTCTCAATTGATATTACCCCATGAAACATTAGACAGAATAGGCCTGCCCATATTAGACAAACTTATCATTCATTGTACAGCATAAAACGTGCCGAAATATCCAATCACAAAGAATTTTAGATATTTAATTATATTTATATATATAATCATTACTTTCTTAAGGCATAACCGATTGAAAATGAAGACTATAAGTAAAAACCAGATACTCAATTTTGAGTATCTGGTTTTAACAATTTCTAATTGCAGAATTAAATCACCTTGCAATAGTGACATCTCCCGAGAATTTTAATTTCTTTCCCGAAATAAGTTCAACTACAACATGGTAAACAAAAACTCCCCCATTGAAATCTTTCCCTCTAAATTTTCCATCCCATCCCACATAAGGGTCATTTGGCTGAAATTTCTCTTTAGTATACACCAAATTGCCCCATCGATCTGCTATAACCATTGAAGAAACTTCTTTGACTTTTCCAGGTTGGGCATGCACATAAAAACTACTGTTTTCTAAATTATCGCTATTTGGTGAAAATACATTAGGAATATAAATCTCCGGATCACTCACATTTACTGTAATTTTAGCATTCGCATCACAACCATCTGTGTCAACAATCAATAAATCATATACCGTAGATGACTCTGGTTTTGCAATTGGAGATAAACAGTTAGTGCAAGACAAAGCATAAACTGGATTCCATATAATAGTATCAATTTCATCTAATGGAATACTCGTAAACACATGAAGCTGAACACTATCTCCTAATTCAATGAAATGAATAGTTGTCGCTGAAGCCTCTGGATACTCAGCTTCCAGAACAATTGCTTCTACCTCATATTCACAACCCAATACATCTTGCACGATAACTTGGTAAATTCCTGCGGGAAGATCGTTTTGGATTATGTTGGAATTAAAAGACATACCGTTATTATAAGAAAAAACATAAGGGGCCGTCCCTCCTATTATATTTGTAATTACAACACTCCCTCCAATACCTTGGCAAAGTGCACCTTCAACATCTACCTCCAGATCGGTTATTTCAGGAGGTTTAATAACATTTACTTCATCTTGATTCATACAGCCATTCATAATATTTTCAACCAGAAGGGTGTAAAGACCAGAAGAATTTACCACTACTTTTGGCATATTATCAGCCGAAAGAATTGTACCGTTAGTCGTATGCCAGCTATATATATAATTAGGATTATTAGCATTAATGCCCAGCTGAGTATTATTTTCACCGCAAGGAATATTTTGATCCTCCCCAGCCTCTACATCAGGAAGAATCGTATCTGCTAAAACAAGAACTGAGTTCTCAGCAAAACATCCTGTTTGCGTATTTAATATTTTTAAAACATACTCTCCTCCTTCGTTAACCAGAGGGTAGTTTGTCTTTCCTCCATTTTTAATATTACCATTAGTAGTGGACCAAGAAAACAATAAATCCCCCCCCGCACTTGAGAGTGACGCATCAATATTCACCTCTTCTAGCTTACAAGTTAGTGGAGGAACAGTAGCAATAGAAACAATAGGTACTTCATTTATCGATAGTTCAACTGTTGCTGTAGCAGGCACACATAAACCAGGTCCATCAGGATCATTAGTTGTTAAAGTCAATAGTATTTCCCCTGTAAGCTTCTCTTCTTCCGTTGGGGTATAAATAGCATTCAAAGTGGTTTTATTTGGACTATATACTCCATTTCCGCCACTCCAAACTGCGCTTGTAGCCCCACCACTAATTACACCTTCTAATTCAAAACTTACATTTTCATCCGAACAAGCAGATTGATTAGACCCTGCATCTACAATCGCTGGGTTTGGACAATCACAATCGTTTACTTGAATAGTTGTTGTCGTACTAGCTGTGCAGCCATTATCATCGGTATAAGTATAAAGAAGATTAACTAACCCAGGGCCAGCATCACCAGGATTGAACATATTATTAGAGACACCCGACCCTGAAAAAACACCACCTTCAGGAGTCCCTGACAATAAAATTATCGGATCACTCAAGCATAATTCTTCATATATTCCGGCATTCACTACGAGTAATTCTAATACTGTAATTTTTACTATGGAAGTGACTACTGAACAAAGACCTGCACCATCTGGGTCGTCACTCGTCAACGTTAAGCTAACCGTTGTCCCTGCTTCTGAGGCTGCGGGGGTATAAGTCGTCGCCATGTCAGACGCATCCGCAAAACTTCCTGCCCCACCACTCCATATTCCTGTGGTCGCGCCGCCACCGATTTGTCCAGCTAAGGTCGCAGTTGCTCCGGCACAAATGGTTTGGGGCGAACCTGCATCCGCTGTCGCTGGATTATCACAACCACAATCCTTTACCACAATGTTGGTAGTCGTGCTATTCGTACAACCATTCGCATCGGTATATTCATAAGTAATTGTTGTCGTGCCAGTTCCTGCTGTCGCGGGGTCGAAACTATCAACTGAAACTCCGTTGCCGCTAAAAGTTCCACCTGTTGGTGTTCCCAATAAGGTAATCGCTGCGGCATCTACACAGATCTCGTTATATGTGCCAGCATCTACTACGGGTAATTCAGCTACGGTAATGTCCACTGTTGAAGTAGCCACTGAACAAGGACCTGCACCATCTGGGTCGTCACTCGTCAACGTTAAGCTAACCGTTGTCCCTGC
>CAYRVZ010000234.1:0-2059 GCA_964427815.1 uncultured Saprospiraceae bacterium
GTCTCCCGTGACTGCTTGCAAATGGGGCGGATTTCTAAAAAAAGCCTTATGCGTGCCTTTCTTAAAACTAACCTCTACCATATTAAAACCATCCACATCTACCAGTCCGATTTCCGACATCCAATCATAGGTGTCTCGTTTTCCACAACCTCCACTTCCACAATATGCTCCTGAATCCTTTGTCATCATTTTGTATTTTTGCTACCCTACGACTCGCTTGGCGCGTAAGATATGGTTAATTTGAAAAGAGGTATCTAAAAATAAAATTTTAGGATTGGCATTTCGCTCAACAGAATAAAAACAATCATCCATTAAACTGACCAACTCACTTAACCCTTCAAAATCAATAAACTGTGCCATCTTCTCAATAAAGCTAGCTTCTTCTTTAGCCATCCCATCTGGCTTGTTTCTGGCCATGCGAGATAGCATCATCATCCTCAAAAATCGTAATCCTAATATAATCAATTGCTTTTGACGCTCCCTTCCTAACGAAGCGATTTCATTCGCCAACTCTACCAACTGCCCTTCTTTATCTTGAAAGGACAACCGCATCCATTTCATAAAAATTGGCGCCAGCTCGTTTGTCTGTTCACCTGCAATTCTATACGCCGTACTCATATTTCCTTCCGCTAATAACGCCACGGATTGCGCTTTGTTCTCTTCTAATAGCCATTTCGCTTGCGCAAAATCTTTTAATTCCTCATCCAAAAACAAAGGTACTTGCACAATCTGACACCTTGAAATAATAGTATTCAAAATAGACTCTACATTTTGGGCGACCAAAAAGAACAAAGTATTAGCCGGTGGTTCCTCGATTATTTTCAACAATCCATTTCCTTCTTTTCCGAGGTATTCAGGCAACCAAATAATCTGAATTTTAAAAGGAGCTTCCACAGATTTTAGCGAAAGCTGACGCACTATCTTTTGGCATTCTTTTCTATTAATATTAAATTGCTTGTTCTCTGCTCCTAACTCACCCATCCAATCTTGAATCGACGGATAGACATGACTAGCTAATAGACTTCTCCATTCCTTATAGAATTCTGAACTCACTCCATCCATCCCTGCCTTAGAAATAACAGGCATCGTAAAATGAATATCAGGATGCACAAAAGAAGCAACTCTTCGACAATTCTTACACACGCCACAGGCATCCTCTCCGTCGCGTTGTTCGCATAATATATAGGCAGTCATGGCAAAAACCATCGCCAAACCCCCATTTCCTTCTGGCCCCAAAAATAGCATAGCATGTGGAATCCGTTCTTCGGACACCATATTTTTTAATTCTACTTTTAACTTTTCCTTTCCAGGAATATCTTTGAACAGCATTTTTAATATTATTTATTCACCAAGCCAAGCTAGCACCACTTCACAAATAGGTGGATTAGCTGGCGAAAGCATTGCATCCAATTCTCCTTGCTCACTAATCAAATATTTTTGAAAATTCCAACCTACTTTATTATCCATCTTTCCATTTTCACTACTTTGTGTCAACCACTTAAAAACTGGATGCTTATTCCGTCCTTTGATTTTCACTTTTTCCGTAAGGGGAAAGGTGACTTGATATTTTTGTTGACAGAAGTCTAAAATCTCTTCATTTGAACCCGGCTCTTGACCACCAAAATCATTGCTTGGAAAACCAATCACTGCTACCTTGTCCCCAAACTTATCATGTAGCTCTTGCAATTGCTTGTATTGATTCGTGAACCCACACTCCGAAGCGACATTGACAATCATCATTTTTCGACCTTTAAAGTCAGCTAGATCAATGGTTTCACCGCTTATTCCTTGCACTTTAAATTGATAGATAGACATGGCTCCTATTTTTGGATAGTCAGAAAAAACTTTATCTCGTAAAACTAAGGCTTTTTTTGAAGTCCACGGTCATTTTTGAGGTATTCTTTAATTTGCGGCTTTATCTTTTCCGTCAGCGTTATAATAGACATGGTATTAGCTTTTGTTTTAGACTCAAAAGCCCATCGGAGGTATCATCTTTTTTTCATGCCTATTGTCAGGACTTTGAAGCTAAAAGAGACTTGGTTCAAACAATTAGCTTTTG
>CAYRVZ010000234.1:2159-4821 GCA_964427815.1 uncultured Saprospiraceae bacterium
AGTCTGAATCCTTTGGTGCTGACGTCATTTAGGTTATTCTTCATAGGATTCAGCTAAAGTCTAAGAAATTACTAAAAGAGACTTGGTTCAAACAATTAGCTTTTGAGTCTGAATCCTTTGGTGCTGACGTCATTTAGGTTATTCTTCATAGGATTCAGCTTCAAAGTCTAAGAAATTGCTAAAAGAGAATTCCTAGATGAAAGTAACGGGATATGGGTCTACGTCATCCCAAGACAAAAACCACTGGTCGTTTATGCAAATCTTCGGGTGGTTTTTTCTTCCAGTTCTGGATAGTTTTTGTTTGTACAAACTGTGTAGGGGCAGTCAAGTCACAGGCAATGGTCAATTTTGTTCTGTCCGAAAGGACGGCTATCACTTGCGTAAAAACCTGTTGATTTCGGTATGGAGTTTCGATAAAAATCTGAGCGGCTCTAGTCTTCTGTACGGCATGTTCTAGCTTCCGCAAAACGGGAATTAAATTTTCTTTTTTTGCCGGAAGGTAACCATGAAAGGAAAAGGACTGGCCATTCAGCCCACTCCCCATCAATGCCAATAAAATAGACGAAGGACCCACTAATGGATTCACAACAATCCCTCGCTCGTGGACTCTTGCAACCAATTCCGCCCCTGGATCTGCCACGCCCGGACAACCCGCTTCTGACATTAAGCCAATATCCAACCCATCCAACAGGGGTGACATCATTGCTGTAAAATCACCGTCGGTGGTCCGCTTATTTAATTCATAAAAAGTCAATTCATCTATCACGACTTCTGGCGCTAGCTGTCGAATAAATCTACGTGCCGTTCGCACCCGCTCTACAACAAAGTGTTTAATTTCACGGATTTTTTGGCGATTATATTCTGGTATGGTGTGTATGTCTTTTTCCGAAAGCGGAACAGGCAAGAGCCACAATTGACCTTTATCTTTTTTCATGCACAAAAGTAGGGGATTTCTTTCAAATGAAAGAAACAGCCGTAAAACAAGTATTGTCAAAATACTTTCATAACTTTGTGTAAAAACAACACGATGCCCATCAATCAAAACATTAAAATAGCAGTCGATGCGGTTATTTTTGGTTATAAAGAAAATCAATTATATCTCCTCTTAGTACAACAGCGCTTTGGAGTTCATAAAAAGAAATGGGTTTTGCCTGGCGGTTTTGTACAGAATACAGAGTCCCTGGATCAGGCTGTTCGCCGAGAATTAAAAGAAGAAGCAGGACTGGAGGTTAATTATTTGGAACAACTATATACTTTTGGGAAAATAAAACGAGATCCTAGAGGACGGGTCATTTCGGTTGCCTACTTTGGATTGGTAGATCCAGATAAATTCACTTTACACGCCGATACGGATGCAGAAGATGCTCAGTGGTTTTCGCTTGACAAACTCCCTCCCCTTGTGTATGACCATGCGGACATTGTTCAGCTTGCCCAAGATCGCTTGAGTGCGAAATTACAATATCAACCTATTGGATTTGACTTACTGCCTAAAGAATTTTCTTTCTCCGATTTAATACAACTCTACAAGACCATATTGGGCAAAGATATCGACCGTAGAAACTTTCGTAAAAAGATCCTCAGCTTTGATATTTTAAAAGAAACGACTAAATATAAGAAAAAAAGTAGCGGAAGACCCGCCAAGTTATTTTCCTTTAACAAGCTGAAATACAAACAGTTACAAAACAAAGGCTTCTTATTTGACCTCAAATAAATTTAATTTGTGTATTTTTTACGCTAAATTATTGCTTTAGACCTAAATACACTTTACATTTGTGTAAAATTAACGCAAATGAAAGTTTTAAATTTAGATTCAACGTTCAATCCATTACCCCAAATTCATTCCATTGATTTTGATTCCTTTCAATTTTCTGGAGGAGAACCACATATCAAGATAAAAGACTTTAGGGAAAAAGAGTCGGTAACGATTACCCACCGCATCCAGTCTTTTAATGACTTTGGTTTGTTATTATTAAGTATTGATGCCTTACGGCGAATGGGTACACAAAAGATAAGCGTCTTTATCCCCTACTTTCCAGGCGCACGTCAAGATCGATTGATGATACCGGGAGAACCCCTTACGGTAAAAATTTATGCCGACATTCTAAATCAATTAGATTTAGAAGAAGTAATCATCTTAGATCCGCATTCCGCAGTTACTCCTTCTTCAATTGCTTGTGCTTCTGTTATTTCTAATTTTACTTTTATACAATCCGTATTGGATGATTTAGCAGGTATAACATTGATTGCACCAGATGCAGGCGCAGGTAAAAAAATATTTTCGTTAGCTAATCAACTAGGCCATACTAAAGTACTTACTTGCTCCAAAAATAGAAATGTACGCACAGGTAAATTATCTGGCTTCAGTGTTCCAGCGGACGACTTAACAGGTAAAAGATTTTTAATCGTAGATGACATTTGCGACGGGGGAGGAACTTTTATTGGACTCGCCCAAGAATTAAAAAATAAAAATGCCGGACAATTGTATCTTGCAGTTACGCATGGCATATTCAGTAAAGGCCTCCAACACCTCACCCCCCTTTTTGAAACCATCTATACAACCAACTCCTTTCGGAGAAATTCCGACAAAGGTTTAACCATTAAAACCATTAAGTTATGAACAACTTACTAATCAGCGATGGCTACAAACAAAGTCACATCGCTC
>CAYRVZ010000235.1:0-4811 GCA_964427815.1 uncultured Saprospiraceae bacterium
GAAGGCATATCAACGTCCCAAGGACAATTTGAACGCCGAAGGCATATCAACGTCCCAAGGACAAATTGAACGCCCAAATTTAAAAAACAAATAATTTCTAATATTAGTATTTTAAAACAATTTGGTTTATCTTTGTGGTATGTTTTTAAACGCTCATTCTTATTTTAGTTTGCGATATGGCACTATGTCGCCCGAACAGTTGGTGGCTTGCGCTAAGAAAAATGGTGTAAAAGCACTCGTTTTGACTGACATCAATAATACTTCTGCGACTTATGACTTCATCCTTGCTTGTGAAGATGCTGGAATTAAGCCCATTGTTGGGATTGAATTCCGAAAGGACAAGCAACTGCTTTATATAGGTATTGCCAAAAATAGGAAGGGATTTGCAGAACTCAACAAACTGCTTACGGATGCCTCCCTTGACAACCAAGTACTGCCCGATGTTGCGCCAAAATTTAATCATGCCTTTGTCATTTATGATCGTCAAGTCAAGCCGCTTAGACTCTTTCGAGCCAATGAGTTTTTAGGTATTCGCCCAGCGGAGGTCAATCAACTTTTTCGCTCTCCCCTACTCCACTTCTCTTCTAAACTGGTTGCCTTCAATCCGATTACTTTTTGCGCAAGCGAAACCCTCCAACCCAATGCAGATCCCTTTCGACTACACAAGTTATTACGTGCCATCGACCTCAATACATTGGTCACCAAGCTACAACCCCAAGACTATGCTCAACCATCAGAAGTCTTCCATAGTTCTTCTTTTTTAGCGCAAGCATATAGTCAATATCCTACTTTACTTGACAACACCCAAACTATTCTTAATCAATGCTCTATATCGATTGAATCAGGGTTATTTAACAATAAAAAAACCTTTAGCACTAGTAAAGAAGATGACTTTAAATTGTTGCAAAAACTAGCACTTGAGGGCGCAAAAAAAAGATACACCGATCGCCCCGAACAATCGACTCCAAGAGTCGTACATCAGCGCCTTGAAAAAGAACTAAAGGTGATTCGGCAGCTCAACTTTGAGGCTTATTTTTTGATTACTTGGGACATTATTCGTTATGCCCGAGGATCGGGCTATCACCATGTAGGGCGTGGTAGTGGAGCCAATTCGATAGTGGCCTATTGTCTGCAAATTACGGACGTAGATCCCGTGGATCTAGATTTGTATTTTGAGCGATTTATCAATCCACACCGAACCTCTCCCCCCGATTTTGATATAGATTTTTCATGGAGTGAGCGGGATGATGTGATTGACTATATTTTCAAGCGCTATGGACGCGAGCATACTGCATTACTGGCGACGTATAGCACGTTTAAATCTCGCTCCATTACACGGGAACTCGGCAAGGTTTTCGGGCTACCCAAAGATGAAATAGATGTGCTCATCGACTACCCGACTCAACGGGATAAACATCATCCTTATGCGAAGCATATACAGCGTTTTGGAGCCATGATGGAAGGCTTTCCAAATCACCTTTCTATCCATGCGGGCGGTGTGCTGATCACCGAAAATCCAATCCATGAATTTACGGCTTTGCAGCTAATGCCCAAAGGCTTTCCCATTACGCACTTTGATATGTATGGTGCTGAAAAGATGGGTTTGCACAAGTTTGACATTCTAAGTCAACGAGGACTTGGCCATATCAAAAACGCCGTAGAATATATTCGTATTAACAAGGGTAAATCGGTTGATATTCATGACATTAGGAAGATTAAGAAAGATAAAAAAGTAGCTCAACAGATGCGGACTGGACAAGCCTTGGGTTGCTTCTATGTCGAGTCTCCTGCAATGCGAGGCTTGTTGACTAAACTGAAGTGTGACACGTATTTACACCTAGTTGCAGCGAGCTCTATTATTCGTCCTGGCGTGTCTAAATCGGGCATGATGCGGGCTTATATTGAGCGACATCATGAACCCAATAGTTTTGAGTACCTGCACCCCGTTTTTGCGAAGCACTTGAAGGAGACTTATGGCATCATGGTCTATCAAGAAGATGTGATAAAAATCGTCCACTATTTTGCGGGATTGGATTTGAATGAGTCCGATGTATTGCGCCGCATCATGTCTGGAAAAAAGCACTCAAAAGATACGTTTGATCGCTTGCGCAAAAAATACTATGTGAATTGCGCAGCACGTGGACACACGAAGGAATTAGCAGAAGAAGTCTGGCGACAAATTGAGAGTTTTGGGGGGTATTCCTTTAGTAAGGCTCATTCTGCTAGCTATGCCGTAGAATCTATGCAGAGTTTGTACCTAAAGACTTACTTTCCACTTGAATTCATGGTGGCGGTTATCAATAATTTTGGAGGCTTTTACCGCACGGAATACTACTTTCACGAAGCGCGTATGCACGGAGGCATCATACATGCACCTTGCGTCAACAATAGTCTATATCTGACGACGCTTTATGGCAAGGATGTTTATGTTGGCTTTATTCATGTACAGCAGCTAGAGCGTAAGCTTGCGCAAAATATCGTCAATGAGCGAATGCAAAATGGCGCTTATCAATCCCTAGAGGACTTCACCAATCGAGTGGATGTCTCTACCACGCAACTAGACTTGCTGATTCGCATTGGCTCGTTTCGGTTTACGGACATTGGTCAATACGAATTGATGTGGCAAAAGAATGGGGTTCTACTGGATGGACACTTAAATGGTACGGGCTTGTTATTTGAAGAAACAGCCTCTGATTATAAATTACCTAAACTACAAGAAACCCCTCATAATCAAGCACTTACAGAGATAGAACTATTAGGGTTTCCACTATGCTCGCCTTATGATTTACTAGCCAGTCGTCAAGACCCTAAACTACAAAAACGCTTAACAAAATTACGTCCTTTTCGGGTGAAAAATTTTCAACAAAACGTCGGTCGAACCGTCTATATTCTCGGTTACTACGTGGCACAAAAAAGACTCCGCACTTCCAATGGTAAATTGATGAGCTTCGGCACCTGGTATGATGAAGACGGTGTCTTTTTTGACTCGGTTCATTTTCCTCCTTCTTTGAAAAAACATCCTATTCGAGGACGCGGGGTGTACATTCTAAAAGGCAAGGTGGCAGATGATTTTGGGTTCTTGACCTTGGAGGTTAGTGGCTTAGAACGGATATAGCCTTCGGCTGTTCATGTAGCCTTCGGCTGTGTATGTGAGGGACACGGATTTTTAGGATTTTCGCGGATAGGGCTTAAATGAATGAAGAGTTAGTACACCACTAATTGTATGGTATCAAGTCCAAGCCTAGTCGTTAAAAAGCGAGAAAGTTTTTGTTTTCGCACTTTAGAAAGCCGTTTTTTTGTCTTTAGGACACCCATTGGGATAGTGTCTGCGCCAGAGGTATTTGCATTAATGACTACATCAAAGGCAAAGGATGTTACTTCAGGATACTCAATATTCAACTCTTTAAAAACTTGTGCAATGGGCTTATCATTGGATTTTGTCAGGTCAACAATCCGATCTTTTAGCTTTCGAATCAATTGGTTTTTATTTTCGATGATCGTGTCATTTCTGATAAACAAATCTTCCAATATTTGCGATCGCAAATTTTTACTTATATCCGCTACATCATCTGTATTGTCATTAAACTGCCGTATTTTCAACTGGGTATTCGACATGCCAAAATGTCTCATTTTATCTTGCATATCCGCCTGTTTTTCAGGAGATAAATATTCGCCCATTAATGTAACTTCAATGTAGGAGGTATCTTTATTGTACATGGGCTTATACTTCACTACGGCAATATTATCCTCGACAAAAACATCATCCATAAATGCTTTAGCCTGCTGGGTAAAAACGGCTTCATGAATGACATTAATCGCTACATAGATACTAGGTATCATCGTCACCAAAACCAACGCCACGATGGCCATTCTAGCTTTCTTTTCTGTGGTTTCGTCTATATACGATTTTTTAGGAAACTTTAAATACCGCACCACAATCATGGTCGTAATCGAAATAAAAATCCCATTAATAAAAAACAGGTATAATGCGCCTGCAAAGAAATCCCATTGTCCGCTGGCTAATCCATATCCTGCTGTACATAGTGGCGGCATCAGAGCGGTGGCGATGGCGACCCCGGGTATGGCATTGGAATATCCTTCTCTAGTACTCACTATAATGCCAATAAACCCTCCGAAAGTGGCAATAAGGACATCAAAAATAGTGGGTCGGGTTCTAGCAAACAACTCAGACTGGGCTTCTTGTAATGGTGTCAACCAGAAATATATTGCCGACGCAATGATTGATATGACCACTGCAATGCCCAAATTACGAATTGCCATACGAAATAGCCCAAGGTCATTCGTACCTAAAGACAGACCAATCCCAAGAATCGGTCCCATTAATGGTGATATCAACATGGCTCCAATAACCACTGCCGTAGAATTGACATTGAGCCCAACCGAGCAGATCAACATCGCAAATATCAATGTCCAAAGATTGGCACCCCGATAAGGCACGCCTGCTTTTATATCATCGGAAGCGCCTTTCCAGTCCGTATCATCATGAATGTTAAAGATATCCTTTATATAGGCGGAAATATTTTGCCAAACGGTAGAAAACTGCATATTTCTAATTTTGTTTGAGCAAAAGTACTAAATTAATTCGACCAAACGACAAGAACCATAGCATTTGAGCATTTGCCCCGAGTTATCCACCCAAATTTGAATGGTGTTGCTTCCAGATTGTTGGGATACACGTCTTGTTCTGAGTCATACACGCGACCGCAGGAAGCATTAACGCGACCGAAGGGAGCAATGAACGCGACCGAAGGAAGCATTGAACGCGACCGAAGGAAGCATTGAACGCGACC
>CAYRVZ010000236.1:0-2413 GCA_964427815.1 uncultured Saprospiraceae bacterium
CAAATCCGATACAAGGTTTTATTACCAATTCTAAAGGACATTTTCATTTGGATAGTATACCTTTTGGTACTTATACTATTACAGCATCATTTGTAGGTTATAAAGAAGTGTCAAATCAAATTTCAATTGATAATCAAAATTCATCTATTGACGTGAATTTTAATTTGAATGAAAGTTTAAATACACTTGATGAAATAGTGGTTACAGGAACAAAAACTTTTAAAAGACAAACCAATTCACCAGTAATTGTAAGTATAATAAATAGTAAAACCTTAGACAATGTACAAGCCTGCAACTTATCTGAAGGTTTAAAATTTCAACCAGGTTTAAGAGTAGAGACAGATTGTCAAACTTGTAATTATACACAATTACGAATGAATGGATTAGTAGGTGGATATTCCCAAATTTTAATCAATGGTCGACCTATCTTTAGTCCTTTAACAGGTTTGTATGGTTTAGAACAGTTACCAACAAATATGATTGAAAGAATTGAAGTGGTTAGAGGTGGCGGTTCGTCTTTATATGGTTCAAGTGCCATAGGCGGAACGGTAAATGTAATTACCAAAGTGCCTATAAAGAACGCTTACGAAATAAATTCATTTTATCAAAACATAAATACCGGTGCAAATGATTTCGTTTTAAGCGGAAATACATCTTTGGTTTCGGATAATAAAAATGCTGGTGTTTCTTTCTTTTTTAATCATCGAGAACGTGATTTATATGACCATAATAATGATAATTATTCAGAAATTCCCAAATTAGAAAACACCTCTTTTGGAGCAAATATATTCTTTTTACCAAATGAGTATCAGAAGCTAGAAATTAATGTTAGCAATTTAAATGAATTTAGATATGGTGGTGAAATGACCGAAAAACCTGCCCATTTAACACAACAGTCTGAAGAAAGAACACACAATGTTTGGATGGGAAGTGCAGACTATCAAATAAATTTTAATAACGACAATTCATCTTTGATTACTTATGCTGCTCTGCAAAACACTAAACGTAAGCATTATACTGGAATTTTCCCGGACAATGAGCCTGAAATTCAAGCGCATCTTGAAAATCCACCTTACGGCACTTCAAATACAACTACACTGCAAGGAGGTTTACAATTAAATCATAAAGTATATGATTTTATAAAAGGCACAAATACATTTACTTTAGGTAGTGAATATGTTGTTGATGATGTATTTGATGAAATTTTAACTTACAATTATTTAATTGACCAAACGACTAAAGATTTTGGTCTGTTTTTACAAAGTGATTGGGAATTATTGCCTTCTTTAACATTACTTTCAGGCGTTAGAATGGATAAGCATAATTTGGTGAACAATTTGGTTTTTAGCCCAAGAGCATCGCTATTATACAAGTACAAGACAAATACACAACTTAGAGTTAGTTATGGAACAGGTTTTAGAGCACCACAAGCATTTGATACAGATTTACATATTGCATTTTCAGGTGGTGGAGTTTCACGAGTTTTGTTATCGCCAAATTTAATACCTGAAAAATCGAAAAGTTTTTCTGCGTCTATAAACTATGACAAACCAATGGAACATTATATTGTAGGTTTTACAATTGAAAGTTTTTATACACGATTGAATGATGCTTTTCTTCTGCAACCAATAGGGCAAGATAATTTTGGAGAATTATTTGAAAAACAAAACGGACAAGGAGCAGATGTAAAAGGTGTTACCTTAGAGTTAAGAGCAAATTACGATAAAAAAATACAATTAGAAACAGGCTTCACTATACAATCAAGTAAGTTTGATGATATAGTAAAATATATTGATGGAGTTGATGGTTTAAGGGAGTTTATAAGAACTCCAACAGATTATGGGTTTGCAACACTTTCTATTACACCAAATAAAAAGTTTGAGGCTAATCTGAATTATATTTATACAGGTAAAATGAAAATTCCACATTTTGCAGGTGCACCAAATCAAACCGAAGATGAAATAATTACTTCCAATCCTTTTGCAGAATTAAGTGCAAAGGTAGGTTACACGATTAATCTAAGTAAAATGCAAAAAAACATAACATTTTATGGTGGCATGAAAAATATTTTTAATTCGTACCAATCTAATTTTGATATTGGCAAAAATAGAGACAGTAACTTTGTATTTGGCCCATCTTTACCTAGAACATTTTATGTTGGCATTAAATTGAAGTCAAAATAACTGACTACAACAAAAGTAAACATAATTACGGTTTTTGTGCAAAATTCAAAGTTTGTATCTTTGGACAGCATGTCGTGATAAATTGAAAGGTAGGTGCCTTGAAATTCGCAACTACGACTACACAAACCGTCAGACTTCGCAAAAATCCACCAAACCTAATTATTAAAAATATTTATATTCCGTATTTTGTGGCATAGTCAAAATAATAATAAGCTATGGGTTTTGTAAAC
>CAYRVZ010000236.1:2513-4800 GCA_964427815.1 uncultured Saprospiraceae bacterium
TATTCCGTATTTTGTGGCATAGTCAAAATAATAATAAGCTATGGGTTTTGTAAACGGAGTAGTTCGGAATCAATTATTCATGACCTAGCCGATCTGTGGGCCCTTCTTGAAGGTTATTTTATTATGGTTTTGGGATAGTTACGCAGATTGCCGTTACATCTTTATCGCCCAAAAACATATCGAATCTGAACCCCCAAATCTGTCCGTAATCGACTGTTAATCTGGTCATTACCAGAGCCTATTTCGGATTTATTAGCCAACAAAGTCGCTGCCCATCGTGCTTCAAATGTCCAAGGTCGGAATGGACGATATCGGATATTGAGGTACGTTCGGATCCCTTTGTCGTAGTAGGCAGGAATTGAAAAAGCGTACAGCATATTATTCTCATAAGCATATATACCCGTCCCGTAGCTATCTGTATCAAAGTATGCAATCCGGGCGGTCATAGAAATCGGGCTTTCCCAAGGATGATAGATGACATCCTGATAGAGCAAAAACCCAGTTTCAGGCTGTTCTATACCCGGTAGGGTGCGACGGGACCATTCAGCCCTTGAACGCAAGGCTAACGAACGTCCAATTTTTTTGGAAAAATGTATTCGATATCTCCACAATTCTTTTGCCCCTATCCGATGAATAGGAGAATCATCATTTGAAAAATTGGTTTCTTTCACTTCTTTTCGAGCTTGTACATACAATTCTAAATTTCTACGCAAGTAGTATCTAACTCGAAGCAAGGACTCACTACCCGTAGAAGGCGCATCAACCTTAAACCTTAGCCAAGGATGTTTCCATACATCGTGATACATCGAAATCGTCCACTTACGAATGGGTTTTATGTCCAAACCGATGTATAAACCTCGTTCATTAGTTGTCCCAGATGTTTCGGCGAAAGAAGCGGAATGCAACGACTCATAATTTCTTGGAAAATGTCGATACAAAACCGATAAATCAGTATAACGTGTCAAGCCCGTTAATAAACCAGCTATATGCGCTAGCGTGCCATTTTGGTCCAGTGCAGTCTCCCCAAAGAAATAAAACTTGCGCAAAGTAAATGAATAATCGATGCTATTATTAAATAATTTATCCCCATTAAATTGAAATTGATTGTAAGGTTTTGGACGACGTTTTAATGGGGAACTTAAAGTCTCATAGAGGCTATTAAGGGTGAATTGAAATCGCTTTTCTTTTAGCCGAAAGGCAGCCCCTACAATAGTATTTTTAATTTTATGTTTGTTGTCTAATTCTGACTCTGTACGATGTAATCCAGATATTAATAAGCTGGAAACAAACACTTGTCCATCGGGATCTAAAGTGTCCGGCTCAATTACATTTGCATCATTTTTTGTCTGTGAGGCAAAGACGGTTATTTCTGTTTTATTTGTAATTTTTATGGTCGTAGCTGCGCCTCTTAAAAACTGTGCTTCTCGTACAGAGGCAAAGGGTCGAATAACCTGAGCACTCCGACGGATACTGGTTACAAATGCACTTTTACCTGGGGCAAAACCACTATAATAAATGAGCCCTTGCCCTAGGTTTAATTGATAGTCTCCTAGTGCAATGGCTTTGAATCTTGGGTGAACATTATTCGCAAAAAAGTGTGCAGAATAAAAGTCAAAACCATTTTTATTAGCTCCTTTAAAGAAGAGTTCTCCAGGGTCTTTTTCAGCAGTGATGCCATAGCTGATTCGATTGTCATACTGATAGCGATATCTGAAATAAAACCGATTGGGATCTCCAAGATAGGGTGGGCTAGTCGAGTCCGTTTTTGCGATATATCCTTTCCGCAAGGGTAGGGTTCTATTCCACCTAAACATCAATTGGTTCTTACCTCCAAAAAATAATTCCTTACGGGAAATGTGATAATCTTGAAAACTGGAATTGATGGTCGTGAAGGGTAAAATATTACGAATAGTTTCAAGGTTAAATTTCGGTACCGCTTGTAATTCGTAGATGGAGATTAATTTACCAATATCTTGTCGATACTTGAGGAGGCTTTGGATTTGGACATCCGTTAATAATTGTAATAACTTTAATTGGTCTGCATCTGCAGTATTCAAGTTAAGAGGCCTTCTTTGAAAAGCTTCTAAAGCATCAAAGATGGTGTTGTCATTAATGCTCTCCACTTCTGAATCTTCGGCTACATTTTCCAATAGGTCTCTAGCTCCTTGCGGAATGGAATCTGTTTGGGCAACCAATACAAAAGGGCATAATATGAGGATGTAGAGTAGCTTGTGCAAAATAGTTTTTTTGAATGAATGGGCAAGATACAATAAGTTTTAGTATTGCT
>CAYRVZ010000237.1:0-4780 GCA_964427815.1 uncultured Saprospiraceae bacterium
TAATTCGTATAGCTTATCTAGTAACTTATTCCGCTTGCGCAAAAGTGTTTTTTCGTTTTTACCTGGCCGGACCAGAGAAGGATTATTAGGTAAGACAGCCAATACAGCTGCTTCTCCAGCGGATAATAAATGTGGGGATTTTCCAAAATACCTCCAAGAGGCAGCTTCTAAACCTACTATATTTCCGCCAAAAGGCGCATACGAAGCATAGTAGCGCATGATTTCTTTTTTGGAATAGGCGAGATTCAAACGCAGTGCCATGATGGTTTCATATAGTTTTTGGCGGTACGTACGTTTTCTATTTTTTTGCGCAAGCCGCATCAGCTGCATATGAATAGTACTTGCCCCGCTGATGACTTTTCCAGCACTGAAATTTTGATTGATTGCCCGATAGATGCTTTTAAAATCAACGCCTATATGACTTTCAAAACGCTTGTCTTCATACGCAATAATGGCTTCAGAAAAATTTGTTGGAACAGAATCAATCATTGGAAAACGCCATTGTTCATCTTTGGCTAATCTAGCGCTCAAAAGCTGCCCAGACTCATCTTCTATAACCACCGATAGGGGATCCAAAAACAAAGGCTTGGGTAAAGCAAAATAAAACCAAACTAAAAATAGGGTGACCAATAGTAGGAACACCTTTTTTTTCTTACGAAATAGTAATTTTAACATTCTTTTCATTACAATAACTAGCTAATGGTAGAAGACGTATTTGAAGACTATGATATTGTCATACTCCTCAATCACCTGGTATGTATAAGACATTTGGGATGAAATTTTGTTCGGTTTTTTGTGTAGCTATGAAAAGTGCTAAGGAAGAGGACCGCTAAGGCTAAGACGCTAAGGCGCTAAGACGCAAAGGGATATAAGTGGCGGAGGAGGAGAGACCGCTAAGGCGCTAAGGAGTATAAGTGGCATAGGAGAGACCATGAAGGTGTTTTAAATAAACTTTAATTAAAAGTATCGCAATATAAAAAAGAGAGCGAATCCCTCTCGGGAAACGCTCTGCTAAAGTAAACAACAACTTCTTCTTCCAATACAATTCTGTTTCCAATTTGCTTACTTTTATCTTCGTATTTCTAGATGTCCTTTGAACACTCTTTTTTCTATATCATTCAATTTGATGACATAGAAGTAAGTACCATCTGGAACTCCTTTTTCATTGACCCAGTTTCCCTCCCAATCATTGGTATATCCAATGCTTCTATAAATTCTATTTCCCCATCGATTATAGACCTCTACTACATTGTTGGGGTAGTTTTCTATATTGGCAATATAAAACACATCATTGGCTCCATCGTCATTGGGCGATACGGCGGTAAAGACAATAATATCATCACAAAGGACACAAATCTCGGCAAAGGCTTCTGCACATCCATTGTCATTACAAACGATGTATTGAATCTGTTCTGATCTTTCACAGACATCATCATATGGGCTATACGTAATGGTGTAGTCCATGTTCAGAGTGATAGTACCATTCAAGGGCGTGTTCACAAAGTACAGGGTGTCAATTCCGCCCCAAGTCGTATCATTTGCTAGTATGTCAAATACCTGTGGCGTGTTCATATAGACACACATACTGTCATTATTTGCAGTTGGTAAACCTTCATACGGTACTACTTCTGTACAAAAATTAAATGTATCGCATAGTCCAAATTCATCGCAGACAACTAGACACGAAGAATCACTTCCTAGCTCAACTCCAATATACTCCAAGCAGAAAGTAGAGTCATTGTAGGTGTATTCAACTGATGTCGCATCTGGATTGTTACAAATATCTGATACGTTTTCTATTTTACCAGGGAAGTATTCTGTTAGGCAAAATTCCATTTCTTGGTTGATGAAAATGGTCTCAGTAATACAGGTCTTAGGAGTGTTTGGATTGTAATCTTCGCAGCTCACTATTAAGTTAATAGTATCGGCACATACATTGACCGTGTCAAAAATTATTAATTCATACTCACCCATGCCTATTGCCAATTGGCTTTGTCCATAATTGGCAGTTTTTTCAAAAGGAATGCTTAAGTCAAATCCAGTAGTATTGCTAATTGTCAATGTCCCATAGTCATGAAAAATAGCACCTCCCCATAGTTTTTCTTCATTATTGTCATAATACCAATTGCCGAATTTGTCCCAAGTAGTTAATTGTGTGAGTAACGCATTGATGTCATTAACGGTCGCTTGATAATCTTGATTATTAAAGTTCCATTCTATGTCATACGGGCCTGTTGTCGCATTGAATCCACTAATATTATAAATTCCAATTGAATCTAAGTTTGGCGCAACTAAATTATTTGATTGAGTGCCATTCAACAGGATGTGATAGTTTGAAAGATTGGTGTACTCAATATTTAAAGGGAAACTAGCTTCTAAACCACAGACAACCATGTAGTTAGCATTATCTGTTGAAATATCTAAAATAGGGCAGGGTACTGTGTCTATCTTGGGTGTGATAGTGATTACAATAGTGTCCAAATCCGAACACCCATTATCTCCGAGTGCTTCGATAGCGTAAGTCGTCGTGGTAGAAGGAGATGCAATAGGGTTAATAATAGTTGGGTCGTTAAGGTCTGTAGTAGGTGTCCAAGTGAGGGTAGTCGGGATATTAGTATTTAATATTCCATTTATCAAAACGGATTCGCCAGTAAAAATGGTTGTATCCATAGGTAGTACTACCATGGGCGATTCTAATACTGTGATAGAAAGAGTATCTGAACTAACGGGACACGGGTCGCCCGTTGCTGTTGCAATGATACTGGTTTCTGTCAGAACAGGAGTGTACATGATTGGATTTCCTATACCTATTATATTGTCTGAAGGCAATGTGGTCCAAGTAATATCATCAAAACCTTCAGCAATGAGTTGAACGGATTGTCCCGCACATTGAGTAGGGGAGACCGATGCCGCAATAGTAACGGTGGGGCTTCCTTTTTTATGAATATCGTAAGGATCTAAAGGACTAGTGATAACATCTACCGTACAATTATTTCCAGTAGCCACACATAGTTCTTGAGTTTCTAATATACCAATAAAGGCAATTGGAAAATCTAGGGAAGCACAACCAATAGCATCCGCATTTAACTGGAAGTTAAAGGATTCTGTCATGTTTGTGGTAAGGCCTTGCGGCAAATCCCATTCTACTGTTGTAATCCCATTATTAATTGTAATAGTTGGCTCACCTACGGTCCATCCTGTAGAAGTAGCACTGTTCGGAGTGTAAGAAATACCAGCTGGTAATAATACTCTTATCTTATCATTCGTCCCAGTGGTTGCCGATCCTTGGTTGGTAATGGTAATAGCAACGGGAAATTGACTAATAATTGTGTCTGGTAAAGTAGGGTCAATTTTAATTGTATGTGCTGGATCTAGTTCACTACCAGTAATAAAGAATGGGAAGGTTGTGAAGCCCGTTGTATCAGTTGAGGTGCCACAAAACTCTTGTCCATAAATATTTATTTGAGAGGAAAGACCACTTGTATAGCCACAATCTGATAATAGTTCATACTGAATGACTATTTCATTTGAGTCGTTGGGCATGGTGAGATTTACTTCGTTTAGACCATTAGCTACAAGTGCAGGATAGGGCGTAAATGGAGTAAAGGAATAGATATCACCGTAAATAGTAGAACTGACATACGTTGGCTCACTTCCTAAGGGTTGAAAACCTGCGGATTTGGGCCATGCTATCTGAAAACTACCCGGCACAATATCTAAATCTGGTGGCAAGGTAAATTCAACGGTCATATTTTGATAAATGCCTAATTGGGTATTCTTTATTTCTAGTTCGACGGGTATATTGGTGCAAAAGGAAGTTGCTGTAAACCCACTTGTTTGGATAATAGATAATAATGGTTCTACACTTCGAGCCCTTACAGTTAATTCTGTTTCTGGGCAATAGTTGTGTTGAGTTTGGTCAAAAGCACTGCAATTCCAGCCACTTCTAATCTTTGCTTCTACTTCTCCGCAGTCGGTTAATTGACCTGTAATAACAATAATATTACAAATGTCATCCGTGGTGTTACCCACTGAAGCTCGCAATAGTCCATTAGTATTAGCATAAAAACCACCTGTGCCATCATTAATTATAGGAAGATCGATGATGTTTCCAACATCTGTAATATCCTCCATCTTTAGGATGTTGATAGGTACAGAAATATCTTCAATAGAAAGCCAAGATACATTTGCGTCTGCGTAAGCGGTTGTGTTACAATGTCTTACCGTCCATTTGAATATATCACCGCTTGCTTGCGTGATAGGGCTACCTAAGTTTTCAAGGCTAATTTCTGGCGGATCTGTATAAACAATATCATTGTTGTTAGAGAAAATACTATCAACCAAACACGCTCCATTATTAATATTAAAAACATGGTAATTTGCTTTGTAATGAATTTTAGCTTGGAAAGGGTAGTGATTAAGTGGTTTTGATCCGCCTCCACCTCCAGTCAGAGATTCACATTTTGGTACAGCAACAATCCTTAAAGTAAAAGCTGCTGTTTTAATATTATGCAAAGAGGGCAAAAGTGATAGCGTATCAAAACTAGCTGTAAAATGCCCCGAATTATCTAACTGCCCAATAGCATAAAAATTATTGCCGAGTATTGGATGGTCATAGAATCTAGCTTGAACCGTTAAATCACTAAAACCATTATTGAGACGTAAAGCATCATAGTCTATTGTAATAGAATCTATGCCTACTGCCGGTCTATGTTCGTTGACAAATTCTTCATCGTATAAGTTAAATACTGGGATTACTTTGAATTGTAGAAACGCGGTG
>CAYRVZ010000238.1:0-4709 GCA_964427815.1 uncultured Saprospiraceae bacterium
TGGATAAAAAGGCCGTGGCAAACATAAAACCAAATAGAATGCGTCCCGGGCTTGTCCCTGTCACTTTAAGAATATTCAAGGCAATTCGCTTGTGTAAATTCCAGCGCTGAATCGCCAAGGCAACCAAAAAACCACCGATAAAAAGAAAAATAACATGATTAAAATAAGTTGAAGAAACTTCTTTCCCGTTCATCACCCCCAACATCGGAAATAAAACAATCGGTAACAGCGAAGTAATCGCTAAAGGGACCACCTCTGTTACCCACCAGAGCGCCATTAAAACAGCCACAGCCAATGTGAACGTAACCTTAGGGTTCTCTGGATCTAAATCTCCGAAAACAGCTATTAACCCAGCTAGAATAGGTGCTAGCAGGAAAATAATTTGTCTAATGGAAGTCCCAGAGGAAAGAAATCTCAAATATTTTTTGCCCGAAGTCATCGTTTTTGCGTTTTAAACTGTTCTTAATTTTATCGCAAGGTACTATTTTACATACAAAATCAATTGAATGAAAAATATTTTTGAGCACATACCCCAAAACCTGCCCACAGAGGTTTTCGATGCCCTTTATCAAGACAAACGCATCAAAATAGAACGCATCCTCTCCAAAGGTCATCGCTCCCCACCCGATAACTGGTACGACCAAGACCATGATGAATGGGTTCTAATCATCGAGGGAGAAGCAGCCATTCAAATTTTCGGCAACCCCATCCCAATAAAACTCATCAAGGGCGACCACCTCTTCATTCCTGCACATCAAAAACACGTTGTTTTGTCCACGGCAAGAGACGAAGTGACTATTTGGTTGACCATTCATATTTTTAGGTAGGTTTTCTTCTATCAAACCTAATAAAAAAGTAGTATCTTGCACCTATAAAACGAACTTGCTAACCACAAAGCGTCTGCAAACATGGATATAACACCAAAATATCAGAAACCTATTCTTTACTCCAATCAACCTGTTACGACAGCCTCATATTGGGATGATGCTTTATCCTTTTTTGATGAAAAAGAATATGAACAGTCTTTCACGGCTACTCTAAATTATATCAACAAAGATATTCTGAAAGGTAAAATGGTCACTGGTTTAGAAAAAATAATTTATCCGCATGGATCGACCGAAATACATATTGAGTATATCGATGGTGCCTTGCTTTTTTGTGCCCCCTTTTTGAAAGTACCCGAGAAGCATAAAGTACCGTTTTTACGGAAGGTTGCCGAGCTAAATTTCACCCCTTTGACGCTTGCACAAATTGTATATGACCCCACAAAAGAATTGCTTGAATTCCAATATCAGATGCCAATTGAACTAGCACAACCCAACAAGGTCTATGACTTATTGCGGGAAATTTGTGTATATGCAGATGATTACGATGATGAGTTTATTAAAAAATATCAAGCCTCTTTTTATCATCAACCGACTTTCGAACCACTAACAAATGAAGACCAAGAAATGGCTTGGCAACAGATTGCTACCTACCTAGATGATGCCTTGCAATACATTGCCTACTTTGAATCCAAACGGTGGGATGGGTACATTTGGGACACCATAGCCGATACACTTATGTCTATTGTGGATCATGCCTACATCAACGGAACTTTACGCACAAGTATTGAAGACAAGTTATGGTATTTGCGCAATGACAAGAATTCTGATTTACAACGTAAGAATCAAATAGGGAAAGCCTTTTTAATAGAATTAAAAGCATTGTCAGAAGACGAAGTAAAAGCAGATTTGTTTCTTGCGAAAAATTTTATTTCAACCAAATATCGGGCAACTGAAAAAAATACTATTGACTATTTACAGGAGGCTAGCGAACCCATTACAAATGACATCGAAGCTGAAAATTATATTAATGCTTTTTATCGATTAAAATATGCCATACTGAATCTAATGTACACATACAGTCTAGATACCAAAGAATGGAATATTCTGACCGACAGCTTAGTGGATTCCGCCCAAACCTCCTGGGAGGACGGTACTAAAATATTAAAAACTACATTTGACTCTTTTACGAGTGGAGCCGTATTCAAAGATTTAACCACCAACGAACCCGAAAAAAAGAAAGGTTTTTTTGCCAGACTTTTTGGATAAAATAGATATAATATAATGAAAGATTTTTCAAAAGCTATATTTAAAATAATGACCTCAACTGGCTCTGGAACAGGGTTTTACGTTGCAGATAGGGATATTTTTATCACCAACCATCATGTCATTGCAGGAGAAAAACAAGTGGCTTTACAAGGCCAAAACCGTCGCCGTTTTTTGGGCAATGTCATCTATGTAAATAATGAGCTGGATTTGGCATTTATTCGCAGTGAACAAAAACCTGCCGACGTGCCGTCTATCACCTTGAATGCCGATACGCCCATCGATAGTTTACAAAAAATCTATGTACATGGATTTCCATTTGGCATGCCATACACGATTACGGAGGGAGTCATTTCTTCTGCCGAGCAACTCCTCAATGGTAGAAAATTTATCCAAACGGATGCTGCCGTTAATCCCGGAAATAGTGGAGGTCCCATGCTATCTAGTGAAGGTCATTTGATTGCTGTCACTACTTCCAAGTTGACACAAGCAGACAATGTGGGTTTTGGTATACCTGTCCAACAGGTGCTTCAAGAATTCAAAGAATTTAAGCCGACCAACCCCAATACCTATCATGTAAAATGTGATTCATGCTCTTTACTTCTTACAGAAAAAACAGAATTTTGTCCACACTGTGGTAATGATATAGACCCCGTTGTTTTTGAACATTTTGACTTGAGCCTTTTTGCTAATTTTGTAGAAGAGTCTTTAAATTTAATGGGCTTAAATCCTATCTTAGCTCGAGCAGGAAAAGACTATTGGGAATTTCATAATGGTAGTGCCTTAATCCGAATTTTTGTTTTTAAGAGTAATTATTTGGTGGCAACCTCACCCCTTAATCGTTTGCCGAAAGGAGATCTCAAGGAACTATTGACTTATATCTTAGATAAAAAGCAAGTGAATGCCCCATACACGTTGGGTATTTCTGACAATCATATTTATGTCTCCTATCGCGTCCACCTTTCCGACATTTTTTCTGAAAAGAAAGAATCCATCAAAAAGGCTCTGAGCCAGCTTCCGCAAAAAGCCGATGAATTAGATAGTTTCTTTAATCAAAAATATGATTGCCCACATTCAGCCGAAGCTATTCAGGATTAAGTCATTTTTTAGCAAATGAAATACATTGTTGAAACATTTTGTTGCACCTAAACGTATTTGTTCGTAAATTTGCTTTATGAACTTTGATCGGGCTATTTTACATTTGGATTTGGATTCCTTTTTTGTTTCGGTAGAACGCCTCAAGAATAGTGCTCTGATAGGCAAACCTCTCCTGATAGGAGGCAAAAGTGGGCGAAGCGTGGTTGCTTCTGCCAGCTATGAAGCCCGTAAATTTGGCATTCATGCGGCGATGCCCATGCGGCTAGCCTTGCGCCTTTGCCCAGATGCGATCGTCCTACGAGGAGACATGGAGTCTTATTCTCAGCAATCCAAGATCATCACAGAAATCATTCAAGAAGATGCCCCGCTCTTTGAAAAAGCCTCCATTGATGAATTCTATCTGGACCTTTCGGGAATGGACAAGTATATCGGTACTTGGCAATGGAGCAAAGAACTGCGCCAACGCATCATCAAAGAATCAGGGTTGCCTATTTCGTCGGCCCTCAGTGTCAATAAACTCATCTCCAAAATCGGCGTAGATGATGCCAAACCCAATGGCGATAAACGCATCATCAGCGGCAATGAGCGAGATTACATCGCACCGATGTCCGTCCGAAAAATCCCTTCTGTAGGCATCAAAACGCAAGAAAAATTACAATACATGGGTGTCCACACCATCAAAACCCTACGCGATATACCTCCAGCGCTCCTCAAACGAGAATTTGGTAAAACGGGCATCAGCCTTTGGAACAAAGCCAATGCCATCGACAACAGCCCCGTCGTACCCTTCCATGAACAAAAATCCATCTCTAAAGAACGTACCTTTCAACAAGATACCATAGATGCCAAATTCCTAAAATCTAAATTGACTCAAATGGTTCACCAGGCCGCCTATGAACTACGTTCCAAAAAATTACTTACCGCAAATATTGCCATCAAAATCAGATACGCCGACTTCAACACCTACACCAAACAAAAGAAAATACCATATACTGCTAATGATAAGCAATTGACCCAATATGCGCATGGTCTATTTGAGCAATTGTATCAGCGTCGCCAACTAGTCCGACTCATTGGCGTAAGATTCAGTCACCTAGTTCAGGGCAACTACCAAATATCCTTATTCGACGATAGTCAAAATGAAATCAACCTGCTCCAAGCACTTGATAGCATACGAGATAAATATGGGGCGGGCGTCATTCGTTGGGGATAAGTAAGCTTCCTGCGGGCGCGTTCATGTGCAGGAGCAATCGAATGACCATAGGAAACATTAGTGGCACAACTTGTTCCGATTTATCCACCCCAAAATTTGAATAATATTGGTTCCAGATTGTTTGGCATCTTATCAAATTTGACCCCGCCAGCGGGGGATACACGACTTGTTCTGCGCGACATACACCTAAGGACATACGACAAACTAAGGACAAACTGAACAGTCCGAAGGACAAATCAACGCCGAAGGCATTTGAACGTCCGAAGGACAAATGAACGTCCGAAGGACAAATTGAACGCCGAAGGCAT
>CAYRVZ010000239.1:0-4704 GCA_964427815.1 uncultured Saprospiraceae bacterium
CCTGTCCAAAGAGCGCACTCATTGAAAAGGTTAAAATGAAAAATAATAATATTCTTTTCATAGGATTGAAAATTTTTTGTTTAGAAAATCTTACAAGCTGGCAAGCATTGCAAGTAAGGCAGTTTTAGCAGCATCTACATGAGCAGATGGCCGAGTGCCATTTTCAGTGAACAAATTGTATGTTTTATCAACACCAGCTGTTATTCCATACTTTTGTATGTAATCACCAGCAGTCTTGTAAAAACGATACTTTACAGCAGCAGCAATTTCCGCTTGAGCAGTCGCACCATTCAAAGAAATGGATTGTTGTTGGGCGAAATCTTGCTTCATGATAGCAACTTCAGCTTGAATGTTCTTCGTTGCTTGTTCTGTTGTTTGAGCAAATGAAATATTTGCAAATAACAAAAAGAACGCAATAACGAAGCTCTGTCCAAGCATCTTTGCTACACTAGATCTAAAGAAGTTTTTCTTCATGAGATAAAGTTTTTGTTGGTTAAAAAAAATGATTAAAAAGTTCTTTATTGACAGACAACGAACCATAAAAAAGCCTTTAAGAAAATGCACATAGGCATCCTTAAAAGCTTTTTCGCAATATATTGCAACAGGATAGAATCATGTTCAATGGTTTTTTGTTTGTTCCATCGAAATAAATCAATGGTAGAAAATAATTTTGTTGTTGCGTCTTTTGGGAAAGACTATCTGAATACTTTAGGTAAAACCATGATGCTCAATCATTTAGAATATTATAATCTAGAAAAAAAGCACACTGACTATACTTCAGTAGTCAAACAATAATCGGTTAATAGGAGGTGCTATTAATTAAAACTTAACAGCTAATCGGAATACCACAAAGATAAAGAAGTTTTACTCCAATCATATACTCTAAATGGGGTATTTTTATAGATAATTCTTTTTAATATTACTGGTTTTATTGTTCTTTTTTACCTCAAAATGACAGGGTAAAAAGACCACTGGGCTGTTGCCTTGCAACGCCCCAGTGGTCTTTTTATTTATCCGCTAAATGATAACCAGCTCAGTACATTTCTTCCACGCCAAAGACGCTGTTTAGGTTGAATTTCAAGCTAATCTCATGCCCCCCTCCAGAATAATTATTTAATTCTTGAAATGAATGGTTGTAAGAATACATCAAGGTCCCCACTTTCCAACGACCGCCGACTAATAAACTTCCTCTACCTACTTCTCCTGGACGATAGGAAAACCCACCAAATAGCTGTTCTTCCAGAAAAGAGGCTAAAAAGTTCACATCCAGTAAGTTAGGAATACCTCTGTATTTCCTCATCATTATAGAAGGCTCAAGAGTTATGCCTTGCTCTTCCATTTTGTACTTATATCCAATGTTAAAGGCAAAGTTTTGAAAAGGGTCTAATGCATCTCTACCCGCTGCCACCTTACTATCGAGTCTTGTCCGAATCATCTTCGGAACAAACAAGCCCAAAAAGAGCCCGTTATTATTTCGAGCATACACCCCTAATGTGACATCAAAAGTATTCAATCCATTAATGGCATCCTTTAAAATTTCATCATCCGCATCAAAATTAGCGCCAGCATCTACTTTTTGGCTTTGAATCTCACCAGACAACCCAGCGCCTATTTTAAACTCATTGACCTGAAAAAGATAAGCATAATTTAATTTAACTTGATTCACTTTAATAGAAGCGATTTGTTCACTAAAAAATTGGATTCCAACTCCAGTCCGCTCCGATAAAGGCCCATGATACGTAATTGCATAATCTCTAGGCGCACCTGGAAAGCCACTCCAGTTATTTTGAAAATTTATCAGTACTTGATGCTCATCAAAACCCGTAGCCCCGGGATTTACTAAAATCGGATGTGCGTAGAATTGTGAAAACATACCTGATTCTTGGGCTTGCAACCCTAAGACAGACAGCGCAACGAAAAGTAAGGTAAAAAACGATTTCATATTTTTATTTTTTGTTTTTGGAACAATCAAATGCGTGGCCTTCAAGCCTAATCGAAAGCCACGCATCTTCTATTTTACAATGGTGACATGACCTTTCTTCTCAAAAGATTCTCCATTTATTTTGTATTTTAAGACCCAGAAATAGGCTCCTTCTGGTAACAGTTTTTTACTGTTATCCACTCCTTTCCAATCTCCTGTGTACTCTTTAGTTTGATAGACCAATTGTCCAAACCTGGAGAAGATAGATAATTCATTCTCAGTTACAGATGATAAGCATGTGATATCAAAGACATCATTACTTCCATCTAGTAGATCTGGGGTTAACACCAATGGTGCGATGAAGCAATCGTCTGCTATCCCATTTTTCAATAAAACGCTTTCCATTCTGGTACAATTATTTGCATCTGCAACAATTAAAATATAGGTGCCTGCCCCTTTGTTTGTCAGATTTGCAGTCATTGTACCTTCATTCCAATTATAAGCGTAATTGGGTGTTCCACCCGTAACCGTAACCACTACAGAACCATCGTTATTACCTGGACCTGAAGGGTGTGTCACGTCAAAATCAATCTTTAACGAATCTGGCTCGCTGATTAATGCCGTAAACTGGGCCGTTAACCCATCAAGATCTGTTACGGTTACAGTATATTCTCCAGCACACAGTTCATCTACAGATTTGTCTGTTTGGCCGCCATCCCAAGCGTAACTATAAGGTGTATTCCCTCCAGCAACTGCAATTGAAGCCATCCCATTACAAACCCCAATACAAGTCACATCTACCACATCAAAAGATGCGACTAGTTCTCCTTCTACTGGCATCATAAAGCTGATAGTCGTGGTACAACCAATATCATCGGTTACCGTAACTGTTGCGGCACCGCCTGGGATAGTGGTTGCGACCGCTGTCGTTTCACCTGTACTCCATAAAAAAGTATAGGGTTCTACTCCACCTGCTGGAATAGCCGTGGCTTGTCCATCAGTTGAAGTTGCAGAAGAGGCGTAGGGTCCAATCTGGACACTAGCTTCTAAGAACGATTCTTGGCCGACCATTCCGCTACAAGTTGTACTTACACCATTCGCATCCGTGACGGTAATATCATAAGTCCCTTGAGAAAGATGAATAATCATCGAATCAGTAGGAGGATTATTGGGACCTGTCCAAAAATAACTGGCTATTGGCATCACTCCACCGGATAAAACCACCGTTGCCGTACCTTCTGGCACATCTGGGCAAGTCGAATTCGTTGTTTCTACATTACAGAAGAAAGCTCCAGGAGCCGTTAATACCGTAGAAGCAATACTCGTACAGCCTAAGTTATCCGTAACCGTCACACTAATAGATCCTGCCGATAAAGTGTCGGGTTGTTGTTCTGTAGAGCCATTACTCCATAAGAAGGTATAAGGTGCTTGACCACCTGTGACATCTGCTTTAGCTTCGCCAACGTTCGCATCAGGAGTAGGTAGGTCAAATCCATTATAGTTGCTGATATGTTCAATTATCAAGTCCATATTAGAAATAACACCCACAACAGCATTACAAGAAGTTGAATTGCCATTGGCATCTGTCACCGTAACTAGATACGTGCCGGCCCCCAGATTCTGGATGTTTTTACTAGTCGCATTAAAACTATTTGGACCCGTCCATGCATAAGAATAATTCATGGCTGTTACCCCTCCATTTTCCGTAAGGCTAACCGCACCATCAAAAGAACCAGGACATGGGGTATCTGTCCCTGTTGCAGTACAAGACATCACATCAGGTTCTGTTAAATTTTCCGAAAGGATCTTCATGCATCCTATGTCATCTGTAATCGTTACCGAAATATCGCCTCCTGCTAAAGAAACAGCTGTATCATCTGTTTCATTACTTGACCAAAAATAACTATATGGCGCAACACCCATCGAAGGAGTGGCTTGGGCAGATCCATCCTCGACTCCAAAACCACTTACGCCGTAGCCATTATAACTTGACAAAACGGAAATGGAACCCGTTAGGAAGGATTGTTGTCCGATTACAGCAGTGCAAGTGCTTATTGCACCCGTTGCATCTTTCACCGTAACGGTATAAGTTCCTACTCCTGCATCCATCAAGTGAAAAGTAGTCGCAAAAGTATCCACAGCATTATTCTTTTTCCAAGTTGTTGTCAACGGAAAAGACCCACCCATTACAGTCAAGGTGATCGATCCATTGGTCGATTCAGGACAATCCGTATCTGTGGCTTCTGTGGAGCAAGTAAAACTTTCAGATTCTTGACCGACTACTATTGGAATAGAGGTCACCTGACAACCATTTACATCCTGTACGGTGAGTGTGTAGGTTCCAGCTGTTAACCCCGAAATATTTTGAGTTGTTTGGTTAGTTGGAGACCAGCTGTATGAATAACTACCCGTCCCACCTGAAACATCAACTTCAATAGCCCCATTATTGCCAGTTGGGAATATTTCACTATTAACACCGACCACATTGATGAGAATTTGGGTAGGTTGTGTGACTGTTTCGACATACGTGACCGTAGAGCCCGCATCATCAGTTATTGTTAAGGTATAATCTCCAGCTATCAGCGCATCAAAAACAACCGGTTGAGTTCCATCAGTTGTTTTTGTTCCTTGACCCGGTATTGAAATAGAATAAGTAGGAGCTCCACCCGAAATGGAAGAAACCATAATACTACCTCCACTACCTCCATAGCAACTGGCACCTTGTGAAGACACTACCGCTACTAAAGGATCAACTGAAGGTACAGTAAAAGTCTGGATTACGG
>CAYRVZ010000240.1:0-4681 GCA_964427815.1 uncultured Saprospiraceae bacterium
CATGCAGCTTGTGTTTTAATTTTTACCACTTTAAAAATTTCGCCTACTGTAAACGAATACTCATCTTGCCCAGTTGTATTTCTTATTTTGTAGCTAACATCTCAATCAATGGATTGAAGTGTCCCCAATCTTTTGTAATTTTATCTTAATATTTGTCGAGTAATACTATTCTCATACTGTTATTTTTTTATATCCTTTCTTCAGCTTACTAGCCACCAGTTTATCACCTGCTTTGAAAGCTTGCTGTTCACTATCAAAGTCTTTGGTTTTTGATTGTCCTTCCGTGCCTACTTTTCCATAAGTTACGGTATAACCTTCTCCATAATGGGCTATTTTCCAAAATTTATGAGACTTTTCATCCTCATATTCAAGGTAAGCATTGTGTTTTTCAATTTCCATAAACTCTAAAGCACTTTCTAAAGCCTCATTTACTTCTTCATCTAAAGGATCATAAAAAGTATTTATATGCGCAAATTGCTTGAGCCATTTTTTGTTGTTGTACCGTTCTCTAACCCATTCTTCAGCCAATGGATTGGTACAATAATAAATAGAACGATACCCTTCTGCATGATATCCATATCTTAAAAACCAATCGCAGATGGTTTTTAGCATAATTTCCATCTGTTTTTTACTAAATTTCAGTGTAGGATTTATTTTACTATCATATTCTGTTGAAAACAATTTGGTATAAATAGCATCAAGGACTTTTACGTTCTCTTTGGTAGGTTTTTGCTGTATCGTTTTAATCAAAAATTCAAATACTTTAGGTAAGTGAGCAACATTCAAAAAGAATTTTACAGCAGCTTCTTTTGAGTTTTCCCACATACTATCATTTCTAAAATCGTCTTCTGGTATCTTTAAAAATGCTTTGGCTATTTCAAGATTCGGATCTTCTTCATTTTTTAATAATTTGGTAAAATTAGATCCAAAAATTTCTTTATTAATATCATGACCACTGAACTCAATACGGATAAATAATCGGATCAAAGTTTCCTGCTTGTGCTGAATATCCGAATTCCATAAATAAACGAAACATCGTTTTGCCAATTCAATATTGGTAACATTACTAACAGACTCTAACAGAATATCAGGTTCCATTTTCTCTAAAATGGAATCAATCTTATTGTGATACTTTACTTTATCTTTTTTTGACGTATCAAATCTATCAAATCCAACAAAAGCCTTTTTTAGCTTATCTACGCTTTCTTTAACTTCTTCCAAATTTCCATTCTCAACACCCAGTACCTTCTGAATATCTACATACTCTTTACTAAGTTCATTGCTCTCAAAGTAAAAATTTGCTGCTTTTTCCAATAACGCCTTATCCTTTACAAAAGTTCGTACATCCCAAAGCATAATCTCCCCAAATGACCTTTTGTGAGGTGCTTTCCATTCATTTCTATGCGTGTATAATTCTGTTACAAAAATATCCGCATACTTGGCTTTTTCTTTTGCCGAGGTATTGGGATTACAGACAAAAATATAAGATAACAAGGGTATGTCTTTAGGTTCATCCGCTGTTAAATCCTCAAACAAATTCCAAGCATTACATTTCTTTAAATTGTTTTTCAACCAGCGCATCCGTACAATTAGTTGAGTATCGACTTTGGGATAGATACTAATGGATTTCCACCAAAGATCTAGGTGCTCAATGTCATAATTTTTATACACTTGTTCGAAATAAATTAGGTAAGATCTACGTTTTAAAAACAAGTCTACAAATTTCTTTTTATCCCCCCCCCCTTTTATGTTGAGGTTATAGAAGCCATCGGTTAGCTTGAAAAATGCCAAAGGTTCATTTAAAATGGGTAGTTTCTCCACTAAATCATTATCTTCTATAATCTTTACGACCTCGGAATATCGCCTATCTAGGGTTGCCCCAAAATGATTGAGCCAATACAAAGCTAAATGTGGATCCTCCACAAAGGTTGCTTTTTCAGTATCATACTTCTCATAAAATTCTTTTCGCTTCTCTTCCGTCGTAAAAGCAACGGTATCTCTGTGTGCCCAATTCATATAAAGCATCGAAATAGCAATGTATCTGTTCATTAACTCCTCCACTCCTACCGCGAGTTTAATTGGCTTTTGCTTATAGTTAATATTATACTTCTTGGGATTTTTAACCCGTAGTTTACAAATAGAATAATCATCATGGCTGACTCCGTATGTCCCACTTTGTCCACGTAAATCATTAACCACCCAATCACCACTTCCAGGATAAATACAATTCCCTTTTATTTCATTATCTTCACATATCCCCAAACTTTCACAGCCTGCATACTCTGGATAAAAATCCCCCCAAGACAACATTCGATTCTCAAATTGTCTTTTGTAATACTTGTCATCAAATTCTTTACTTTCCGTTAACTCCTTGGCTAAAAATGTTGGGTGATAGCTTGACATTAACCTAAGCATATCCACCTTAGTAGGATCATCATTGGCATCAATATTATGTGTTAACAACTCATAAATTTTAGCGAAATTAAAACTATCCCCATAGTCACCTTTTTTAATAATACTTTTGTCAATTATCACCTCACTATAGATAGACACCTCATTTTCGTAAGAAAGCGAGTTGTCTATGGCATTCTTGAATTCTCGGGTGTGGAGTAAAATTTTTGTTTTGCTTTCTTTTCCAAAAACAACTTGACGTGCATATTTAATGACGGTTACGTGTTCTACAATTACCGAACCTTCCACAAAAATAAACTCAAAACCTCCTTCAATTATCAAATGTTTCGCCTTCAAGTTCCCTTTTATATAAAGGTATTTATTGGTTGTAGAAAAACCTTCAGACGGTTTTATATAGAGTGCTCCATCGACAGTCAGATTCCCATCTATATACAAGGACTTATCTACGGTCATTGTGTATTCAGTCCGGATGTACCACTTTTTCTGTTGTTCAAAAGTAGCTTGATTTAATTTAGACAAAGGATAAGGCCTTGAAAATTCACCTTCCAGCTTTGGATTCGTCACAAACTGCTGCTTTATCAAATAATTATCCTGGCTAAGTTTTACACCCGCTACAAACTTTGTAATGGATTCAATTTGATTATCATAAAGCACAGCTTTTCCCAACTGATAGGATTTTAGCCAAGATTCTCGTTCCTTTATATTTCTAAAAAATTGCAAAAAATGCTCCTTGAAAGGAGTATAAATATTGGCATAGTTTTCAAAAACCTCTAACAATTCAACAACTTGGTCCTGTGTTTCCACAAACAAAGCTAAGGGTTCCTGTTGCTGCATAATTTCGATCGACTGCCCAGATAAAGCCTCCAAAATAGTTTTTGTATCAATGGCCTTTAGTCCATTCTTTTTAAATTTTCTACTAGCTTTTTTGATGTACTGTTCAAGATCATCACGATCATCAATATCTGAAAGCTCTACTTTGCGATACACCTGATTAAAATCTTTTAGTGCAAAAATATCCGAAGTAATAAAATTGTTTTCTTTCAATTCTTTCGCACAAATAAAAGCAACTTGCCAGTCTAATGGGTCATTTTCAGATGTATTTGCATAAAAGTATAAGGCATTTAGTTCAATTAAATGCTGCTGAAATTCCTTAATAGGAATCACTACACTCGGCACATGCAATGCCAATAAAGGCGCTGATACCGCTTCTTTTTCGGGCGGTTCAAAATATTTTTTGTCTTCTGTTTTTTCGAGGGCAAGTTTATATTTTTCAAAAAACACTATAGTACTTATCGGTTTTTCAAAGACCTTAGTATTGGCGTATACCTCCTTTATCTTCTTCAAACCCTCGATTAATTCATTTGCTTTTGAAAAAGTATTGATAGAAATATGTTTAAAAACTATTTTACCATCAGTGATGCCAAAGACATTGTATTCGACTGTTCGATTCTTAATATGCGGAATATACTCGACATACTCGGCGTCGTACTTAACCGGATTTTTAATCTTATAAATTTCTTTTGCATGTTCCTTACTATACTCGAATGGTTTTCCCGTAGCATAGGTAATTAAGTCTGTCTCCTCAACCATTTCAAATCCTAAGGTATAAAGAATGGTTAAATAATACCGCAGTGCAGGAATCACTTCATGACTTAGGTATTTTCTTTTAGACAAAGCTATAAAACCAGCTTGGTACATCTCAAACAGTGGAAATGACTCATTATCTTCCTCAAAAGAAACTACTCGATACAAATCACCATCATGAATAACGCCAACTTTGCAAATCAAACTCTTTTGTTTTTTATCCTTTTTTAGAATAAAATAATCGAGTTTATCCATCTCAACCTTCTTCAAATACTGTTCAACTTTTCTGGCAACAGCCTCCCCCCCTTCTATTTCTATAAAGCCCTTCTTATTTTGTTTTTTAAGAAATTTATCGAATTTTTCAGATTCATGAAAATCATTATCCAAAAGATTCTTCTTCGTGTCAATCAGTATAGATTCGACATATAAACCATTTGCTCTTGTGAACAAATACACATCTTTCTTTTTATGCTTTAGTATTTTCATGCTTTTACCTTTTAATCAAAGCCTCATAATCGAGTGCAATAAATTCTTCCGATGCTATAACCTCTTTAAACTCCTCATTATCAGCATCTAATAATAATAAATTCTGAATTTGAAGATATGCCATTTTCACATCATCACCAGCTTCTAGAAGAACAGCAATTTTAGTTTCTATCAGCGGAACATCGTCTAACTCCTCTAA
>CAYRVZ010000241.1:0-4664 GCA_964427815.1 uncultured Saprospiraceae bacterium
TGACAACAACCCTGCTTTTTGTCCCAATCCTGAATACAATTGGTGTAACAAAGTGACGGTAGTTGTTTTTCCATTGGTGCCTGTCACACCCACTAATTTTAATTTTGTTGAAGGATGACCATAAAAAGCAGCTGCCATTTGAGCCAGTGCATAAGCACTATCATTCACCCCTATCCAAGTAGCCCCTTCCGGAAAATTCTTTGGTTTCTTTTCTCCTACAATGGCTATTGCCCCTTTCTTCAAAGCCTCAAAAATAAACTTATGACCGTCCACTTGAGTACCTCCAATGGCAACAAATAGATCTCCCTTTTGTATCTGACGCGAATCAAACTCAATCCCCTTGACTGGCCATTCTGGAATGGCTTCAGTTGATACAAGTGCCACTTTGGCTAATATGTTCTTTAATCTCTTCACTAGGTTAATCTCAAATAAATAGTTTGTCCTTTGGCAGCTGTACCACCACGAATGGATTGTTTTTTAACTCGTCCTTTTCCTTTAAATCTTACTTTAATCCCTTTATTTTCAAGTAGATAGAGTGCATCTTTCAAGCCCATCCCTACTACATTCGGAATTACTTTTTCAGTTATTCTCCTATCGAGCAAATAAAGAGAATCATTTCTTTCTGTTGTTTTAAATACAGCCCAATCATTTGCCTTCACTTGAATAGGTAACGACACCTCTTCTGCCACTGTGACCAGGTCACGCTTATACCCCACCTGCCAACTCGGCAACTTACTTGCCTCTATATTCGCAACATGTCTATTCAAAGGATATTTTAGCTTCGGATTTAAGGCATAACATTTATCAGCGATTTCCCTAAAAATAGGGCCCGCAACTGTCCCCCCATAATAACCATGTTCTTTGGGATCATAAACCACTACAATACACGAATACATTGGATTTTCCGCAGGAAAATACCCAGCAAAAGAAGCTTGGTACTGTTGTTTACTTTGCTTCGATTTATAGTTCATTTGTGCCGTACCCGTTTTGCCAGCAAAACGATAAAAATCTGATTTTAACTTTTTAGCCGTCCCCCTTTGTACCACCCCCTCCAATAATGATTTTACATTATTGATAGTATTTCGGCTTATGGCTCGACTACTAATAACCGTAGGCTTAAAGTGCTCCACTAATTTACCCGAATTTTTAATATCCCTGACTAAATAAGGCTTCATCATTTTGCCATCATTCGCAACCGTATTGTACAAATTCAACATTTGCAATGGAGTTAATTTTTCTTCATAGCCAATCGCCATCCAAGGAATGGTCGTTCCACTCCACTGATCTACCGCACTATTCGGTTCTTTTATATAAGGCAAAGCCTCTCCATCAATCTCTATGCCCGTAGGTAAATGCAAATAAACATCTTTCAATCTTTCAATAAAACGTACTCGGCCTTTATCCGATTGATTATAAAATCGATCTACTAACGTAGCGACACCTACATTAGAAGAAATTTCAAAAGCTTGACGGACAGAAGCTTTTTCTAGTCCATGTGCTGATGCATCTACCATTTCATCCTTATAAAATATAATTTTTCCTTTATTCAAATAAACACTATCCGTTAATTCAACATGCCCATCCTCTAGCAAAGCTATCATGGAAGCTAGTTTAAAGGTTGACCCAGGTTCTGTCGCGGTACCCACTCCATAATTATACACTTCCGCCCATCCTTCTTTCACACGCCCAATATTACTAATTGCTTTAATAGCCCCCGTTTTGACATCCATCAAAATAGCGGTACCATGATCTGCATTATGATATTGTAATCCCCGTAATAAAGCATGCTGAACGGCATCCTGTAAATTTACATTTAGTGTAGTATAAACATCCGAGCCGTTGTCAGGAGTTACCTGTTCTAAATTTTGTAATGGAATCCAACCCTTAGAAGTATTAATCATAAATTCTTTTCCAACACTACCTGCCAAATCTCTGTTAAATGCTCCTTCCAATCCTACTTTAACATCACCCTTTACATATCCCAAAGTACGCTTCGCTAACATTCTAAAGGGGTGCGCTCTTCTCTCATTCTTTCTGACGATAAACCCGCCCCCATATTGCCCACGCCTTAAAATGGGTAACTTGCGTAAAAAAGATAGCTTCGAATAAGAAACCCCTTTTTTAATCGGAAAATACCTCAAGCCCTGATTAAAAGCAGTATCTAATCTAGCTCTCCATCCTCCTTCTGTATATTGCTCATCCAAATAATGAGCAAAATAATAAGCCAGAGAATCCACTCCCGATTCAAATATTTCCTTTGTTAGTCCTGTGGCACGAAAGTCAATATACAAATCAAACATCGGTGTAGATGCAGCTAAGATATCTCCATTTTCTGCAAAGATTGAACCTCGCTCTCCTTTAATTTCTACCTCTCTAACATAGCTACTATCCAACATTTCACGCAACTCTGGCCCCTCAATTACAGAGACTTTTACTAACTGCGCAAAAATGCTCACGGCTGCCAGCACCACGATGGCAAGCAGGATGTACATTTGGATTAATATTTCGTTCTTTATAGCCACTTTACTCTTCTAGTTTGACTAGATTTTTTTTAACAACAATTCGTTTTGGTCCTTTTTTATCCACGACAAAACCTTTTGATTTCATCGTTTGTATTACTTCTGATTGTGTACTACTGTACATCAATTCAGACTGTAAACTCATGTATTCCCATCTCAATTTTCGAACTTCTTTTGTCAACAAATGAATATTTCGAATATTTGATTCTGCTTGTCTTGATATACCTATATATAACACCCCCAAAAAAGCTAAAAAAAGCACAAACCTAATATTCCCCAACACCCACGATGATACCATCGGCCAGAAGGAAAAATAAGTTGATAATGATTTTCTTTTTTTTGCCATAATATTAAAAGGTCTCTATATATTTTTAATTTTAACCTTTTGTGCAATTCGCATTTTGGCGCTTCTCGCTCTTGGGTTATTTGATATTTCTTTTTCAGAAGGACAAACTGGTTTTTTCGTTATGACTTTCAGTGGGCGGTTGATATTGCCATAAAAATCTTTATCCTCTACGCCTTCTGTATTCCCTGTCTTCATTAGCTTTTTAGTTAGTCGATCTTCCAATGAGTGGTAACTTATCACAACCAACCGACCTCCTGGAGCCAACACCTCTACGGCATCTGATAAAAAATCTTTCAACGCGCCCATCTCATCATTCACTTCAATTCGGATGGCTTGAAAGACTTGCGCCAAATATCTATTTCGATCGCCTCTCACCCAAGGTCCTAACACATCTAAAAACCGGTGAATAGTTTTAATCGGAGACATCTTTCTAGCTTCGACTATTGCTTGCGCCAGAGACTTTGCATTTCTCACTTCTCCATAAGTGCCAAAAACCCTTTGCAAGTCATCTTGACGATACTTATTAATAACATGAGCCGCAGTCAGCTCCCCTTTTCTATCCATCCTCATATCCAAGTCAGCATCAAATCGAAAAGAAAATCCTCTTTCAGCTGTATTTATCTGAAAAGAGGACACCCCTAAGTCTGCTAAAATCCCATCTACTTTTTCAATTCCATCCAATCTCAAATATCTCTTTAGATATCTGAAGTTATGTGGCTGAATACTCAGCCTTTTATCTTCTATTACATTTTGGAGCGCATCAGCATCTTGGTCAAAACCAATCAAACGACCCTGCTCTCCCAACTTTTTTAAAATCTCCGCAGAATGTCCGCCGCCACCAAAAGTCACGTCCACATAAATCCCATCTGGTTGAATATTCAGACCCTCGACGCTTTCGTCAAGAAGTACTGGGCGATGATAATTTTCATTCATCTTCCTTTTCCATTTTTATATCATCAGGTCGATCTTCAACCAATCTTGCCAACACCTCCTCATTCATCCGATTAGACTTGTCGTGTTTTTGCTTCTCAATAAATTTGAGGTATTCATCTGCGTTCCAAATTTCAATAAATTCCATAAAAGTATTAATCACTAATTGATCTTTACCTTTCACATCAATCCAATCCAATAACATCTTTGGAATCCTTACCCTTTCCGCTTTATCCAACTCCACCTCCTCTGCTCCATTAAAAAAGAATCTGGCAGCTTCCACTTCCTCTTGTCGATAAGGATTCATGTTTTTTCTAATCTTTCTCACCTCCTCATCCCACATTGGCTTTGGAAACAATCTCAACATATTCAACCCCCCTAATCCGCGATTCACATAAAAACGTGAATTATTCTCTTGACCCAACGCCTCCAATAATCGAGCAGGGAGCTTTACCCGACCTCGGTCATCTATTGCGCAATTATAAGATCCATCAAGAAAAAACATAGTGCTTTATTTCTATTATTGAGTGACAAAGATAAGCCATACATTTATATTTTACCACATATTACCACTAAAAGTGACAAATAAATGTAATTATTTTTTCATCCGTGACAAAATAGCCCAAATTAACATTATATTGTTGCAAAAGTAGCATTTTTTACTACATATTGTTTCATTTTTGACGGGTAAATTATGGTAGAATAAATCACATTTTACAAAATGGGTAATCAATTTCCTAAAAGGAGCAAAATTTCGTTTCACTGAACCACTCAAAACTCCTCATTATCAAGGAATTACAAAATTCGACATCCACCACCCAAAATCCTGTGGGAAAACGTGGGAAATTATTCTTTATGACCTTTTCAAA
>CAYRVZ010000242.1:0-4650 GCA_964427815.1 uncultured Saprospiraceae bacterium
GCCATTTGCGAAAGCTTAATACAAGACTTAGCCTGTGTTTTGATGAAAGGCAAAGTGAAGTGACCCCAATCTTTTGAACAACTTTTCGACAAAGTTAAATAAAATTTGGACACTTTGTATAGTCGGGCAATCCATATTTTTTCCCCTGAGCCTGTTTTTTGAAAGCGCTTAGCATCATTTATCGCGAAGCCCGTAGGGAATAGGGTTTTGTGAAAAATGATGCGAGATTGTCTTTAGGCTCTTTCTTAACTCGCTGTCTTATTTTTTGGGGACTACAGCACGCCAATCCTTGGTCTATTTGGACAAGGTTTGCCACATTACCGTTTTTAATTTTGGCTTTTTGATAAGAACTTGGTTTAAAGTCTTATTTCGTTTATCCCCAAAACATATACATCCATATTTGACCAAGGAGATATAATGAGTATGTTTTGTAATAACTGACTAGTGCTACTCATTAGGCTTTTTTTGGCGACAAAATGACTACTACTAGCTATTGTACAATATCAATATAGTTAGTTTCTTTGTCGTGCAAAAGGATTCCAAAATCCAAATTTCAAATTTCAAATTTCAAAAAAAGAAAAGAAATGTTTAAAGTAAAATCAGTAATCTTATTGCTAGCTATCGCTGCTATAAGTTTTTCATCATGTAGAAAAGAAGAGCCTGAAGAAAAAATCTTGGACGAGGCTACCATTCCAAGTACTTATAATTTTAAAAACGTAAGTTTTGGAGGTCAGACAACAAGACTAAATATGTTGCAAGCGATGACTTCATATATGAAATCTGGAAACACTTCAGGTACTTCCCTATCGGCTACAAAATTGAAAAACATGTTTTCAAACGAGAATAGCCCATTTGATAATGCTGAACTAAATGCAGCTTCAAAACAAATCAAAAATAAAACTTTTGCTAGCCATGTCGAAAAATTTGAAGGTTACATGGATGCATTAGCAGCACTTTCTGGTACGACTACTGTAGCTGAAGCTGGCGTATCTGGTATAGCAACGACTGGTTCAAAATCTTACCTTCTAAACGAAAACGGTGTGGAATACACACAATTAATCGAAAAAGGATTGATGGGAGCATTGGGGTATTACCAAATAAGTGAAAAATACACAAGAGATGAAAAAATAGGATCAAGTATTGACAATGAAACAGTGACGGAAGGAAAAGGAACAGACATGGAGCATCACTGGGATGAAGCTTTCGGGTATGTCGGAGGTAATGTAACATTTGATGAATCCAAATATAGATATCATGCAAAATACTCTGGAAAAGGAGAGGATCTTTTAAAAACTAGGACTAATTTAATGAAAGCATTTTTGACTGGTAGAGCAGCAATTTCTGCTAAGGATTTAGATAGGAAAGACCTAGAAGCAAAAAATGTAAGAAAATACATGGAAGAAACAACAGTAACGACAGCAATTCATTATCTAAATGGAGGAAAGAAAAATTTTGCAGACTATGCAAAACGATGCCATGTCTTGTCAGAAGCATATGCATTTATAGGATCACTGAAATATAATGCAGACAGCAAGATTAGTTCAACTGATCTAGATAATGTATTATCATTTTTACAAAACAATAGTGGACAGCCTGATTTTGCCAATGTTTCAATAGCTAAATTAAATTCTGCTATAGATAAACTAAGTAGTATTTTTGGTTTAGATGCTGTAAAAGATGCATTGTAAATATTAACAGATATAGAGGGTTTTCATAATTTAGTAAAACCAGTCTAACTTTAATGATTGTTACTCCCGGCTGGATGTCTCAAGATACCCAGTCGGGTTTTATTCGCAAATTTTTTATTAGCTTTGCAACCCCGAAGCTAAGTATTTTGATTATTGAACTTTGTCACTAAAAAAATAGATCATGAAACAACTTGTATTAATCACATTAAGTGCTATAATCATAGCTGTAGCTTGTAATCCAAAGGATCAAATTGCCAAATATAATGTCGATAATTTATTGTCTAATGTAGGTGACAATATAATCATGCCGAATTACAAATCTCTAAAAGACAAAGTTCTTATCTTAGATGACAACTTGAAAAAGTTAAAATCATCTCCAAATGAAACTACTTTGAGTAATGCTCAAGAATCATTTATTTCTGCATATAAAGCTTGGCAATTAACTACTTCATTTATTTACACAGAACCTGCTGAACATGTAGGACTAGCATCTTTGAATAGCTTTCCAACTAATACAACTAGAATCAATAATAATATATCTAATGGCAATTTCGATTTAGAAAGTGGATCTAACACTACAGCTATAGGGTTTCCTGCACTAGATTATTTATTATTTGATGGTAATACACAGGAACTTATCCAAAAAATATCAGAAAACAACTATAGTCAATACTTGACATCTGTATCTGAACAACTTTATGACAGAATAAATCAAGTTTACACCGCTTGGACAGATACTCATCTCGCCACATTCATATCAGCAAAAAGTACGGATGCAGGAAGTTCTATTGGCATCTTGGCTAATTCTATGATTCAGGACTTTGAAGCTGGAGGAAGAGAAGCAAAAATCGGGATTCCAACAGGAGTTAGAACCCTGAACGAACCTATCCCTACAAATGTTGAGGCCTATTATAGTGGTGTGTCCATAGCTTTGGCCAAAAACCAAATCAATGGATTAAAAACATTGTTTACTTCAGCTAAAGGTGGGAATTTCAAGCAAATACTTATAGAAGTAGAAAAAGAAAACATTGCTAATGATATCATCGCTCAGTTAGATAACATCACAAAAGCATTGGATAAACTCTCAGATCCTTTTTCTTCCTCATTGGCATCTAATGATACTAACACGGCATTAGCGGCCTACAATGAATACCAAAAATTATTACCTTTACTGAAGGTAGATATGACAGCTGCTCTTGGTTTATTAATCACTTATAAAGACTCTGACGGAGATTAATTCAGATGATCAAATTCTGTTTCACTTTCCTGTTGTTATTGTTTACAACAGTTTCCTTTTCTCAGAACTTAATGGGAATTGTATATGATGTTAACGGAGTAGAATTACCTGGAACACTCATTCTAATAGAAGAAAACAAAACTACCATATATACTGATGAAGAAGGAGGTTTTGAGATAGATACTAAGGGGTTTAATACTATTACATTGACATTTCACGCAATAGGACATGAAGTACTAGTAATTCAAATACCTAGATCCAACTATTCTGATTTTCACACAATTAAACTAGAGGATATTCAGCTTAATCTAGAAGAGATACAGTTGGTTGCTAAGCGTCAAAAGATGCATGGTTATACAACCTTGAGAGCTGTGGAAGGGACATCTATATATTCTTCCAAGAAAGCGGAAGTTGTAGATATGGAATCTATCAATGCCAATTTGGCTACAAATGCAACTAGACAGATATTCTCAAAAATATCCGGACTCAACATATGGGAAAGCGATTGCTCTGGACTACAACTAGGTGTAGGCTCAAGAGGGCTAAGTCCATCAAGAACTTCAAATTTCAATGTAAGGCAGAACGGGTATGATATTAGTGCCGATGCTATCGGTTATCCTGATGCTTACTTTGCTCCACCAATGCAAGCTTTGGAGAGTATAGAAGTGATTAAAGGAGCTGCTTCTCTACAATATGGAACACAATTTGGAGGATTGATTGATTTCAAAATTAAAGAGGCGGTAAAGAACAAAAAGATAGAGTTAAAATCTTCTATAACCTTAGGTTCATATAAATACTTAAATACATTCAATAGACTGTCAGGAACTATTGGTAAGTTTAGTTATAACAGTTATTATCAATATAGATCAGGAGATTGTTATAGATGTAATTCAGAATTTGATTATCATTCTACTTACCTCAATACAAAATACCAAATCAATCCTAAGTTATCCATCAGTGCAGAATATAGTTATCTCCAATATTTAGCTCACCAACCCGGTGGATTAACAGACAAACTCTTCCAGCAAGATTCTCGACAATCTATTAGAAATAGAAATTGGTTCAAAATATTTTGGAATCTATTAAATACCAAAGTAGTATACACGATATCCCCACGAACGACACTAGAATCCTTCGTGCTAGGTCAATATTCAGGTAGGGATGCTTCTGGATTTCTTGGATTGATAAGTCGTACAGACCCATTAGATGAGACTACATTACTTCAAGACACTTATAAGAATCTTATCTCTGAGACCAAATTGTTGCACAGATACACAATTAATGATCAAATCCATATTTTTTTGGTAGGCATGCGATATATGCAAGGAACAACTACAAAAAAACAAGGCAACACCTCCAATGATTCCATAGCTACATTCAAATATGAACGGCCTGAAAGACTGGAGGGTTCTGATTATTTATTCCCGAATAAAAACCTTTCAATATTTACCGAAAATGTGTTTAACCTTAATGACAAATTCTCAATTATAATTGGAGCCAGATACGAATATATTAACCAATTAGCAAAGGGATACTATGCACTTAGAAACTATGACTTTGCCGGCAACCTTCTTATAGATACCAGTTTTCAAGAGACAAAGAATATTACTAGAAATTTCCCGTTTTTCGGAGGAGGTATTAGTTACAAATACAATAAAAGCATAGAATTTTACACCAATTTCTCAGAGAACTATCGAGCCGTAGGATATAATGATATTCGAATTG
>CAYRVZ010000243.1:0-4639 GCA_964427815.1 uncultured Saprospiraceae bacterium
TAACCCCAAAGTCTTTAAAATGTTAAACTTTTTGGTAAAGGATTGTTTAGGTTAGTACAAAAAAAACGAATGAAAATTATATTTGCCTTTCTTCTACTGCCCTTCTTGCTCCTAGGTCAAGATAGTCTTTCTACTCATCTAGCCGAAATAGAAGTAACAGATAATAGATTGTCAATTCCCTTTCGGGAAAATGTACGTTCTATTACGGTCATCAACCAAGAAAAAATAAATTCAATTCCTGGGCATAGTACCGTTGAGCTTATCCAGCATTTTGCAGGTATTGACGTACGACAACGCGGAATTCATGGCGTACAATCAGATCTGAGTCTGCGAGGAAGTACTTTTGACCAAGTATTAGTATTGATAGACGGTATTCCGATGATAGATCCTCAAACAGGACATCACAGTTTGAATTTACCTTTAACCAAAGATGCCATAGAAAGAATAGAAATCATCAAAGGATCGGCTTCTAGAATATATGGCCCAAATGCGTTTGCAGGTGCGATCAATATCGTCACCAAAAACAGCCTTAAAGAAAGCTTATCTGCTACTGTAGAAGCGGGATCATTCGGCTTGCGCAAAGGGCAAATAACGGCTAATTTGCCTGCGTCTGGGACTTCAATTTCATTAAGTACACAAGCTGCGGATGGCTATAAATATAATACAGATTATCAATTGACCAATGGTTTTGTTCGTCAAAATTGGCAAACGAAAAACACTTATTGGAAATTAATGGCGGGGATGACCTTTCGGAAATTTGGTGCTAATGGCTTTTACGCAAGTCCAAAATTCAAGGATCAGTACGAAGAGATTCAAACGAGTATTACCAGCCTTCAAATGACAACAAAACTTGGCAATTGGAAAGTTACGCCTAGGGTTTATTGGAGACGAAATCAAGACATGTACTTGTTCGTCAGGCTCAAACCCGAAATCTATCGCAATATGCACATCAACAATACTTTGGGTGCTGAAATCAATACTACCTTAAAAAAGGGAAACTACACCACTGGTATTGGGCTGACCCTGAATCAGTTTTATTTACGAAGTAATAATCTCGGAAAACATAACAGAAGATCCATAGGATTATTTGTTGAAGAAAGGATACAACTATTTGATAATCAACTAGATATAGTACCTGGTTTCAACTTGCACTATTACAATGATTATGGGGTGAAATTTTTTCCTGGACTTGACATTGGCTGGCATTTCAATCGGAATACTAAGCTCTATGCAAATGCAGGTTATACTTGGAGAGTGCCTACGTTTACTGATTTATATTATGTAGGACCTACTAATATAGGTAATACAGACCTAGTTCCAGAATCTGCTCTTGCCATTGAGATTGGCACCAAATACCAGCCTAAAAATTGGCAGATAGAAGCAGCCATTTTTAGACGCGACGGACAAAATATTATTGATTGGACAAAGACAAATGACACCTTAAAATGGCATCCCAATAATTATAACCAAGTCATTACCACGGGACTGGAAACTTCCATTGAATGGCAACCTTCTCGCATTCCTTTAACCCTTTCAACAAATTACACTTTTCTTAATTCTTCTTTCGAAGCCCAAGAAGGTCATATTTCAAAATATGCTTTAACCAATCTTCGTCACCAAATTAATACTCGACTCAGTGTGACCTTGCTGAGAAATGGAAATTTGTCAATGACTTATCGTTGGTTGCAGCGAGTCACCCTACCCGACTATGACCTATTGGACACGAAGTTCAATTGGCAATTTAAACATTTTTCCATTTTTGCGCAAGCTAATAATATACTAGATCGTAGATATACAGAAACGAATCTGGTAGAAATGCCCGGTTTTTGGTTTTCTGGTGGGATTCGATTTAGGAAGTGAAAGGATACCTACTCTCGTATAAACTGATTATTAGTAGGTTATAATCCTTTTGCGCCTTATCCTGAATTATCGTACATTTGTATCCTAAGCACAGCCAATGGTCAAATTAATAGAATGTCCCAGAGACGCCATGCAGGGATTGCATGAATTTATCCCCACCAAAACAAAGGCAAAGTATATCAATACTTTATTGCAGGTGGGTTTTGACACGATTGATTTTGGTAGTTTTGTATCCCCTAAGGCGATACCACAAATGAAAGATACTGCCGAGGTGCTTGGTTTATTGGAATTGACACATACCGACACAAAGTTACTGGCGATAGTAGCGAATATGCGTGGTGCCAATGATGCCATAAAATATCCACAGATTGATTACTTAGGCTATCCTTTTTCTATTTCTGAAACTTTTCAAATCAGGAATACAAACGCAACTATTTTGGAGTCTTTAGAACGAGTCAAAGCGATGCAAGCCCTTTGCCTAAAGCATAACAAGACCTTAGTTGTCTATTTGTCTATGGGTTTTGGCAATCCCTATGGGGATGATTGGAATGCAGAGATTGTGATGAAATGGATGAATGAACTCGCCAAAATTGGGGTCAAAATAATTTCTCTTTCGGATACCATCGGCGTTTCTACAACGGATAGTATTGAATACTTGTTTGGGTCAATTATACCCGAATTTCCCAGAATTGAGATTGGTGCACATTTACACACAACCATGACCGATAGTCGAGCCAAAATAAAATCCGCCTACGAAAGTGGGTGCCGTAGATTTGATGGTGCTTTAAAAGGATATGGAGGTTGCCCCATGGCAAAAGACGACCTAACGGGGAATATGCCCACCGAAAATGTCGTCTTTTACTTTACAGGTAAAAAGGAAATTAACCTTGAAATGAACGCATTGTATAATGCCATCGAAATGGCGGAACACATTTTTCCGGCAAAATAGCCCTCAAGGCGTTATTGGATTAAAGCTTTAATTCTACAATGATACGTTGAATCTTTTCATCTAATTGCGCTTCAATAGCTTTAGCCTCTAGTTTGGATTTCATGTTTGTTTTGACACTAAAATAAAACTTGATTTTGGGCTCTGTACCAGATGGTCTAGCCGCAATCCTAGTCCCTTCTTCAGTCTGATAGATGAGTACATTTGATTTGGGCACATCAATAGGTGTTTCTTCACCTGTTAGTTTATTAGTACGAATAGAGGACTGGTAATCATAGACATACTTTACCTTAGAACCATCAATAGAAGAATAAGGATTTTGTCTTAGATTGACCATCATACTCGCAATCTCTTCTGCACCCGAAATACCCTTTTTTACTACTGAAATCAAGTGTTCCTTATAGAATTGGTTATCTACATAGATTTGTAGCAAAGAATCGTACATAGTCGTATGATTTGATTTGGCATCAGTGGCTATTTCACAAGCCAATAGTGCAGCGGTGACCGCATCCTTATCCCGCACAAAATCACCCACCAAATACCCGAAGCTCTCCTCTCCTCCGCCAATGAATTCTTGCTTTCCTTCTGCATCACTTATCATTTTAGCGATCCATTTAAAACCTGTTAACCCAACCTTCGTTTCTACTCCATAACTCGCCGCTAAGTCATTAACTAACTCCGTCGATACTATAGTAGATCCTACAAATTGCTTACCATTTAAACGGCCTGCTTCTTTCCATTTCTTCAATAGGAACTCGGTCATCAAAACCATCGTTTGGTTGCCGTTAAGTAACTTTAATTGGTTATCTGTATCTCGAACAGCAATACCAATTCTATCGGAATCTGGATCGGTACCAATGACAATATCTGCCCCTACTTTTTCCGCAAGGTCCAAAGCCATTTTTAAGGCAGCGGGTTCTTCTGGATTTGGCGAAGCGACCGTTGGAAAATCACCATCTGGTTTCATTTGTTCCTCCACTATATGTACATTGTGATAACCCGCTTGTTTTAGAGCCTCAGGAATAATGGTTATAGAGGTGCCATGCAAAGAGGTGAACACAATTTTTAAATCATCTCTATTCTTTGTGGCAGCAAAAGTTCCATTGGTCACAGAAGCATCAATAAAAGCTTGGTCCACCTCTATTCCGATAGATTCAATCAATGCAGGCTTGGCATCAAAATTAACTTCATCAAAAGAAAGTGCATTGATTTCATTGATTATTTGGCCATCTTGGGGGGGGACTATTTGCGCACCATCATTGAAGTACACTTTATATCCGTTATATTCGGGAGGATTGTGCGAAGCCGTCAAGACAATACCTACATCACAGCCCAAATGCCTGACCGCAAATGACAACTCAGGAGTCGGTCTTAATCCCTCAAATAAATAAACTTTAATGCCATTAGCTGAAAAGACATTGGCCACTTCTTTCGCAAAAGTATCCGAATTGTGCCTACAATCATAAGCGATTACGGCACTTAGAGCTTTATTTGGGAATTCCTTGCGTAAAAAATTAGATAATCCTTGTGTATTCTTGCCTAGCGTATATTTGTTGATTCTATTGGTTCCTGCCCCCATGATGCCCCGCATACCTCCTGTACCAAAAGCAAGGCTCTTATAAAATCTGTCATTTAGTTCCTCCGGATTATTCATTTCGATTAAGCCTTTTACCTCATTTTGGGTCGCCTCATCGAAGGTATCAGTAAGCCAAAGTAAAGCCTTATCTGTAATTTCTTTATTTTCCATGCTGTCTTATAATTTTGTGCAAATATACGATTCTTAGGTTAAATTGTTTAGGGTTAAGGGAGGGATTTCCAAAAGCAGTTTTTTTT
>CAYRVZ010000244.1:0-4598 GCA_964427815.1 uncultured Saprospiraceae bacterium
CCAATTTTTCTACCTATTAAACCGTTCACAGTTGACGATTTTAAAATTTAAAAAGAATAATGTTATCAGCAGTAATGTGTTCCTCAGGTACTTAAAAAAGCTTAACCTGAATATCTACACCACTTGGCAATTCCAACTTGGACAATGCATCCACTGTCTTTGGAGTTGGAGTAAAAATTTCAATCAAACGCTTGTGCGTTCTGAGTTGGAACTGCTCACGAGATTTTTTGTTCACATGAGGTGAACGCAAGACTGTAAAGATCTCTTTCTTCGTGGGCAGCGGAATCGGGCCCACTACTAGAGCACCGCTATTACGTACCGTCTTAACAATTTTAGCGGTTGACTTATCAACCAAATTGTGGTCATACGAACGTAATTTAATCCTAATTTTCTGATTCATAACCCTGTTTCAAATCAATTAAAAAATATTGTTATGCATTGACGGTGCCATTGGCCTCGTCAATAACTTTTTTCGAAATACTCTTTGGAGTCGGTGCATAATGCGAAAACTCCATGGATGATGATGCACGGCCTGCTGTAATTGTACGCAAGTTTGTGACATATCCAAACATTTCAGACAATGGTACATCTGCCTGGATGGCGATAGCCCCCCCAGCTGCAGTATTTTGTCCTTTTGGTAAACCTCTACGTCTATTTAGATCCCCAATAATAGGTCCTACATATTCTTCAGGCGTTACCACTTCTAATTTCATTATTGGCTCTAAAATTTGAGCCCCAGCTTGTTTTGCCGCAGCTTTAAAACCTTCTTTTGCACATAGTTCAAATGCAATTGGCTTGGAATCTACTGGGTGAATCTTACCATCATAGACCCGTACTTTCATACTATCGATGTTGTATCCTGCCAACACGCCATTTTTCATCATCGAATTAAATCCTTTGATGACAGATGGTAATAATTCTTTAGGAATAGATCCTCCCGTGATATTATTTACGAATTGTAATTGAACTTTACCATTCTTAAAGTCCTCAGACTCTATAAATTCTTCATCTGCTGGCCCTAATTCAAAACTCATCACAGCAAACAAACCAGAACCACCACTTTGCTTTTTCAAACGCTCCGTGTGATCGACAGTTTTGGTAAGTGCCTCCTTATAATTCACTTGAGGAGCACCTTGATTACACTCAACTCCAAATTCACGTTTCAAACGTTCAACTAAAATTTCTAGGTGTAATTCACCCATACCGCTAATAATCGTCTGGTTGGTATCTTCATTATATCTTACGATAAAAGTAGGATCTTCTTCCGCTAATTTTGAAAGGCCCACTCCTAATTTATCGATATCTTTTTGAGATTTTGGCTCAATAGCCACACTGATAACAGGATCCGGGAAGGTCATACTTTCCAAGACAATTGGCTTATCCAGTGCACAAAGTGTATCTCCAGTACGTACATCTTTAAAACCGACTACTGCACAAATATCTCCCGCTTGTACGAGAGGTATTGAGTTTTGCTTGTTAGCATGCATTTGGAAAATACGAGAAATACGTTCTTTTTTTCCAGTTCTAGTGTTCAACACATAAGAACCTGCATCCAAAGAGCCTGAATACACCCTCATATAAGCCAATCGCCCTACGAAAGGATCTGTTGCTATTTTAAAAGCTAAGGCCGCAAAAGGCTCATCAGTTTTAGGCTGGCGAGATTCAGCCTGCTCAGTATCCGGGTTAATACCTTCGATGGCTTCTATGTCAAGTGGAGAAGGTAAGTAAGTACAAACTGCATCCAAGGCCGCTTGCACTCCTTTGTTTTTGAAAGCAGAGCCACACATCATTGGAATAATTTTCATATCCAAAACTGCTGCGCGAATAGCTGCTTGTAACTCTTCTACTGTGATAGATTCTGGATCATCAAAGAATTTCTCAAGAATCTCATCATTATATTCCGCTACTGACTCGATTAGTTTACCTCTGTATTCTACTACCGTTTCTTTTAGATCTTCAGGAATAGGAATTTCTGTATAAGTCATTCCATGAGAAGCATCATCCCAAATAATGGCCTTATTCGTCAATAAATCTACGACCCCTCTGAAGTCATCTTCTGTTCCTATTGGCACTTGTAATGGAACTGGGTTTGCTCCTAATTTTACTTTAACATCGTTTACTACATTAAAGAAGTCAGCACCCGATCTATCCATCTTGTTTACGAAGCCCAAACGAGGAACCTTGTATCTGTCGGCTTGTCTCCATACCGTCTCGGACTGAGGTTCCACACCAGAAACTGCACAAAACAATGCCATGACACCATCCAAAACACGTAACGAACGCTCTACCTCTACGGTAAAATCAACGTGACCCGGTGTATCAATGATATTAATAGTATAATCTTGCTCCTTCCACTTCCAATGCGTACGAGTAGCCGCAGAAGTAATCGTTATACCTCTTTCTTGCTCTTGTTCCATGAAATCCATAGTAGCCGCACCATCGTGTACTTCTCCGATCTTATGGTTAATCCCTGTATAATACAGGATACGTTCCGTAGTCGTTGTTTTACCTGCATCAACGTGGGCCGCAATTCCAATATTTCTAGTAAATTTTAAGTCAGTTGCCATTTCTATTCTTCTGGAAGGTTATTAAGTTCTAAAGTGAGCAAATGCTCTGTTTGATTCAGCCATCTTGTGTACATCCTCTCTTCTCTTCACTGCTGCTCCTTCTTCTTTTGAAGCTGCAATTATTTCAGCTGCTAATTTTTCAGCCATACCACGACCACCTCTTTTTCTTGCAAAAGTGATTAACCACTTCATTCCTACGGTTACTTTTCTTCTTGCTGGAAGTTCAACGGGTATTTGGTAGGTAGATCCACCTACTCTTCTACTTCTTACTTCTACTTGAGGCATTACATTGTTCAGTGCTTTTCTCCACACTTCTAATTCATTCTCCTCCGACATCTTTTCTTTGACGATATCCAAAGCGTCATAAAAAATTCTGAATGCTAAACTCTTCTTTCCTTCGTACATCATGTTATTCACAAAGCGAGTAACCAACGTATCATTATATCGTGGATCCGGTTCTAGGTGCCGTTTTTTTGGTTTACTTTTTCTCATCTTCTTTTACGATTATTTTTTTGGTCTCTTTGTACCGTATTTTGAACGACTTTGTCTTCTATCATCAACACCCGCTGTATCTAATGCTCCTCTAACTACCGTGTATCTAACACCTGGTAAATCCTTTACTCTACCTCCACGAATTAGTACAACTGAGTGCTCTTGAAGATTGTGTCCTTCTCCGGGTATGTAAGCAATAACTTCAATACCGTTGGTTAATTTCACCTTTGCGACTTTTCTCAAAGCTGAATTAGGTTTCTTTGGTGTTGTCGTATATACTCTAGTACACACACCTCTTTTTTGAGGGCAACTATCCAAAGCTCTAGACTTGCTAGGCAAAACTATTTTTTTGCGACTCTTGCGAACTAACTGGTTAATTGTTGGCATAAATAATTCTTAATTGGTGGTCAATCCACCTTGGTTAAAAAGCGAATGCAAAGGTACTATTTTTTCTGTAAAGATGACAGCTATTTTTACAAAAAAAGGGGATAGTTAAAACACAAGCATATAACTTGCTCATTATCAGCCTCTTATCGTTACAAATAATTCATTTAAGCGCAAAAAAAAAATCAAGAACTGGATGACTCCAATTCTTGATTTAGTTCAAAGAACTTCTATCAGAAGATCTCTATCGAAAATGCTACTTATTTAGTAAGACCACAAATCTTGCTCAAAGTTAAAGATCGAATTTTTAATTTTCTCTCCTTCCATTAATGCATCGACTCCATTTGTCATATACTCGGCAATTTTTCTATCCCGAACATTTGACTCCTTAAGGATGTAGCTAGAGAAAAAACGCATCTCTAACATATCTTCCCAAGTAATTGGGCTTGCTTCATTTCCTGAAAAATTGGCAACACGATACTTTGCAAACCACTCTCTTGAGTCTGGGTAATAAATCCAGAACAAGGCTTGTTGTCTCACGAAATCACCATTATCATCGAATTTGTCAATGATTGGAGCAATTCCTAAGATTCTAACCCGCATAGTGGAAGACTCTGCATCAAAAAACCACATTTCCTTCATCCGATAACGCTTCACATCTTCAGGATCCGTTTCAGAAGTAACGACCTTAATGACTGTCTCGTAGGTATCAGGATCTGTCATCTCAATACTATCAATACTGTAAAGCATTGATTCTACATCAGAAGTAGGAATCGGGTAAGAAAACTTATCATCTTCAACAGAGTAAGCTGTCAAACCTCCATCTTTCAAACCATCCATTAGTATTGAAAAGAAAGGCTTTTCAGGATAAGCAAAAGGAAGGTTCATCTTCTCTCTCACATCAATCACTCGCCAAACTTTCTTAGACCAAAGAATATCTCCTTCACGCATAGATTCGTAAGGTAACACACGCTTTGTACCCGTCAAAGTACGCTCTACAACATCATCCAACGGTTTGTCTGGATAATCTAAGGTAGAGGTTTCAGTATTCACGCTTTCAGGTAACTGAGCCGTTAGACTAGTTGAAAAAAGTGCGACCACTACTAGTGGAAAAATTAATTTTAGCATTTTCATTTTCTCAATATTTATATTTAA
>CAYRVZ010000245.1:0-4589 GCA_964427815.1 uncultured Saprospiraceae bacterium
TATTGTCCAATTGATTATAGCCTACAGGCGCTCCATCTTGCCAAATGAGTTGACCTTCTTGTATGTCGTCATGTAAACCAATCAAAACATAGCTATTTATATGGCTCCGTACAAATTCATTTTCGCCAGCGTTGTTTATTGCAACTAATTGAGCTCCAGTATTTTGTGCGTTGTCTCTAGCTTGTGCCCAATTGGACAAACCTGAGGATAAATAATAACCATGCCCATTGTATTCCCCCATTTTGGTGTAGCCAGCAATATTCGCAGGGCAGCTATTTCCGCCTCCACCTGCACCAATTTGTATAGGTACGGTCGCTACGTTATTGTTTTCATTGGACTCCTGAATGTTGTTGTCACTATCTGCAATAATCAAAAGGTAATAGCTCCCAGTGATACCGGCAGGTAGGGCACCGCTATTCGGCACTGCGCTGATGGTTCCGACTGGAGTGCCGCCTGTTGGGATGTTTCCGATTAATAGATCATTACTACTAAAGGTTGCGTCTTGCGATAAATACGTATTGATATTATAATTGCCATTAGCCGTTGTATTTCCGATATTATTCAAATCAAAATTAAAATTAAGTAAGGAGCCAGCTTCCGCTGTGGTCGGCAGATTGGTAATATTACTAATTGTCAAATCAGGTTGGCTTCCTCCGGCGTTTTGACAATCCATTTCCATGATAAATTGTCTAGCCGCCCAAGGATGATCAAAAGACCATTTGCCATCCCAAAATAAGAATAAACCGTAGTCATTTGTAGCAGTGTTGAGTCCACACCAATCACAATTTGAATAATTCGTATAACTCATGGGCGCTCCGTTCGTCCACTGTACTTGTCCCTCTGTCTCCGAATCAGAAAAACCAATATGAACTAAACTTGAAGCTACATTTTTTATGAATGCATTTTCAGAAGCATCGTTGATGACTGCTAAATATCCGCCATTCGAGCTGGCTGTAGCTTGATTATTACGCCAGTTGTCTTGTGTATTTGATAAGTAATATTTATGCCCATTGTATTCGCCTAAGGTTGTAAACCCATCAATGGAACTTGGGCAAGATTCCCCTCCAGTTTGCTTATTAAAGATTAATTCGGATTGGTCGTTAGCCGAAGAGGAATTCGTATTATGCCCAGACCAGACCGATGTGCTTAGCGGAAAATCGGTTGAATTTTCTACATAGCCGGAGGGTAATACATAGTGAACGTTGAGGGTCTTAGTTTGCCCAGGAGGCAGAGATTCAATATACCAGTACATTCCAGATAGCGCATGTTTTAGGATAGTGGAGGTAGGGGTAATGGTGATATCGCCATCCATGGTCGTACCATTTGGAAATAGATTGTTGAGTATTTTTGCACGGATGTTGTAGGCGGGTTCGTTGCCATCATTGGTGACTAAGACTTGATAATCGATGAAGCCATTTGAATCATAATTCGGATTGTTGGCACTAACATTTATTTTCAAATCCGTATCGTACTTTTTGCAATAATAATCTAAGGTTTGGTCATCACTACCGATGCCCATGATGGCTGTTTGATTAAAACTAAATCCGAAATTATCATAATTAAGAGGATAAGTTCCTCCTACATTCGAATAAGATTCAGCTAAAAAACTACCCGTTAAAGTAAATGTCTTACTAAGGGTGATGGATTGTCCAGCAGCAAGAGCAGGTACATTAAAAGACCCAAAAGAAAGGTTTGTGGCTCCCCCATTATTTGTTGAATTTTTTTGATAAAAATACAAGGGTTTTGCTGTGGAGGCAGCAGCTCCTTGATTCGTAATAGTTACAGATACAGGAAATTGGCTACCCGGTATTGGATAATTAATTGGACAATTGACTTGGCTCACCAATAGATTAGCTTCTCCTGCTGTACCACCACAATCCATTTCTAAAATATATTTTCGATAGCCTTGACCACTCATTAATTGCCAAGTGCCCGCCCAAAAATTCATCACAGCATAGTCATTCGTATTAGAATTACCATAACTTAAATCTAAAGTTACGGGTTCATTATTGGTCCATTGTCCTGCGCCTTCGGTAGTTGCATCATTATATCCGATGAAAACCATATTGGATCCCAAATTTGATTGGATAAAATCATTTTCACCTTGTGTATTGATAGTTGCTAGATATCCACCTTGATTTTCCGCAAGGAGTTTCGCTTGCGCAAAAGGCTTATTATCATTGGACATATAGTAGGCATGGCCATTGTATTCACCCATCGAAGTAAATCCTACAATAGTGGCTGGGCAGCCTCCGCCTGTTGATTCTGGGGAGACAGTTACAGTGAAAGACTGATTCATGCTGTTACCACAATCATCTGTAAATGAGTAAGTTATCGTTACTGGGCTTCCCGTTGCCGAAAAATAAGAACCGCTGGTAGGACCGGCAGTTTGGGTAATGACTACAGCCCCATTAGCACAAGAAGTGGTAGCGGTGGGCGGTGTCCAATTGACATTGGATCCCGTAGCAACCGTCAGGTTAATATTCGCAGGAAAACTCGTTACTGAAATACTGGTCGGCGTAATAGGATTACCACAATCAAATTCCATCATAAAAAACTGAGGCTGAGTCCCATCATTAAAACTCCATTTTCCATTCCAGGGATGAAATTCTGCAAAGTCATTAGTATTATTATTTGATTGACACCAAGAACAATCATCATAAGAAGTAAAAGAAACGGGTGCGCCACTTTCCCAAACAAGATTGCCCTCCGTGGTTGCATCATTCAACCCGATGTATCCGACATCTGTAAATTGATAGCGCAAAAAATCATTTTCTGCCTGTGTTTCTATGGATAATAATTTCGCACCATAAGAGGCCGCGACGGCTACCGCTTCTTGATAGGTTTTTTTGAATTTGGAAATAAAATATTTATGCCCATCTCTTTGTCCAGCAAATTTAAAATCCCAAAGAGCAATTCGACAAGTTGTATTTATCCCACCCGTACTAGAGACTGCTACGCGAAAGGCACAACGCTTGGTGTTGCCACATTGGTCTGTTGCTTTGTAACTAACGATAGTCGTTCCGAAAGGAAAAAAACCACCATTGCTTCCACCTGCTACGGTTAATGTAACCCCACCTGGGCAGGTAGTAGATGTCGTCGGTGTAGTCCAATTGGCGATGGCTCCGCCAGCAGACTCAGGTGCTGGTAGTTCAATCAGACGACTAGGGCAGTCCAACACTAGGTCACCTTGTTGCTGATTGGACTTGTAGAAAAACTTTGGAATGGCGGATAAAGTAATATTTTGAGCAGGGACACTAATAGTAGATCCTTGAACAGAATAATCCCAAAACCGAACATCGACCGTTGCCCCAAAGGAACTAGGAAAAGAGTAGGAGGCACTTGCGGATTCGGACATATCCGTGGTTGTTTTGGCCCATAGCATATAGACAAATGTGCCGTCTATTTTTTGAAAGGCATATCCTTGCACACCATTTGGAAGATTTAAATTGTTCGTTTCCGTTTGGGAAAAGACAGTTTCATTTAATAATTTTGCGGCGGTTCCATGCGCTACGCCTGCAGATAACTTAGTTTGTTCTCCAGGCATTTTTTGATCGATAGCACCATAAAAGCCCATCACATCAAACGAGTTAGTCGGAGGCTCTTTTCGTTCGGCTAGCTGCCAGGCCGAAGTCTGTGTAATACCTAGCTTAGAAGCAACTGCTAGTATTTTCATGTAATAGGCTTGTTGTAATGCTGTAGATCCAAAGTACCCATCAAATTGCTGCCGAGGTACACCTAGTTCGGTAACTATTAATAATTTATTGGGGTAAGTGTTGCCATCATAGCCATAAGTGGCTAATAAGCTTTTTCTTTCTTGTACACGGATTTCAAAGCCTTCTACTGCACCATCTGAGTGACGGGTAAAAACCATTTGTCCCAAATTATTATCCCAATGTTGTACACTTCCGTCAAAATGGGGATAGGCATGAAAACCAACTACGTCGAAGTAAGCACCAGACTTATGTGGAAATTCAGGAGTGACTCCTCCATTTGGGTTGTCAGTATTACGCATCAATGCGTCTAAAAAGGCATCCGTTCCAATTCCCGAAAGGACTACATAATCATCTGGAGAATAAAACTTAACGACTTCATAGGTAATTCTTAACGTACGAATATAGTTGTGTATGGGAGCGCGTAAAATGATGTCACAAGGGTCCGGATCATTATCCCACCAGTTGCCTGGTTGCCCTGGCTGTAAAGAACTTTTATAACCCGTAAGATCGTAACCTGGCTCATTCCAGACCTCCCAAAATTTAACATGATCTCCGACTGTATGAATCAAATCATAGACATATTTCGCCATGTAATTATCTTCATTGATAGCGGTACCATTTAATCCCCCATCCCAAATCGGCTCATACAGATTCGCAAACATGGTCGTCTCCGTTGGGTCATTCGGGCAATAATCAACAGGGTCACGATGATCGGGATGTGCGACTCCCACGACTAGTGCATTATCTTTAATGCCAAGCGCATGATAGTATTGATACATCGGAATCCAATTATTGTAATCCCATACAATACCATAGTGTTCTGGCAAAATCCCTCTTATCGTTTGAATACCAACACCTATATTGTTTGCCGCA